>CACXDF010000001.1 GCA_902766325.1 uncultured Eubacteriales bacterium
GTATTCTTCAGAACGTACTTGTCCGAGAGCCAGTTTTTATAACGAAAAACAGCCGCGATCGGATATGTGCCGGCGTCGGTATAAGCGACGGACGGCAGATCTTTTTCCGCGCCGCAAGTATAGGATACGGTAAGATCTTCCGGTAAATCACCGACGATCGCAAGTTGATGCGCCGTACCGTCGTAAACGGTATCGACGGAATCAAAAGTAAAGTCGCAAAAAACAACCTTCTTTTCGATAACGAACCGAATCGTCATGGGATTCGGCTTGTCATAATTATCTTTGTCGTCTCCGATCATCGTAAAAGAGGCGGTAATATCGTATTCGCCGGGAACGGAGATCGCTTCGGAAGAAAGCATGGTCAAGCCATTTCTTTTACGCGTGTAATCCACCTTCAATATACGATCGAAATCGTCCAATGCCGAACCGTCCACAAAAAATTTGTACGTCCCGCCGTCGTATTCCGCCACGGCGGGGTCGGCGGCAAAGACCAGTTTCGATACGTCGATCACACCTTTTTTGACGGTCAAAGAATAGGATAGATCGGGAATTTGGTTATAGTTTTTTTCGGATCCTGCCGGCATTTTAAAAGAAGCGGTCACGAAATAAGTCCCGCTGTTTATGTTGCCGGCCGCGTTTTTGGTCATATCGGGCGTCGAATAAACGATGCTTGCGCCTTGCGGAAATTCGTTTGCCAGTCCGTGAGAAGAGCCGATAATGCGTAAAGAATACTCGCCCTCCTCGCCGACTGCGATCTCTTTACCGTAAGGTACGCTCGTGACGGACTGTCCGTTCGGATCGGTCAGGCTCCAACGATAATCGTTATAAAAGCTCCTTTTACGAACGGTCAGAACCGCAAGCGCGTCGGTATCCGTATCGGAAACGAACAACCCGCCTTTGGACGAAAAAGTCATTGATCCGTCGGCATAAAAAGAGTAGTTTCTGTACAAAAACGGCGTCAAAGTCAGCGACGCGTATATCTCGTATTCACCGCTTTCTTTGAAAGAATAATCGTTTTCGAGCGGCACTTTGACGTTGCCGGCGTACGTATAATACTCGACCCGCATACCGTCGAGCGGTTCTTCGATATGAACGGAATGACTTTCTCCGTCGTATAAATAAGTCGAAGAAGCAAACCCGAGCGTCCCGATATTAATGAATTTCTGTCGGATAACGAGATCGGCGACCATCGAGGAAACGGGATAATAGTTTTTTTCGTCCGGAACGGAAAAGATCGCTTCGGCATGGTACGTACCCGCTTCCGTCCCGACGTTGTTTTCGTAACGAACGCTCAAGCCTTCGGGTAAATCGCCGGTCAGACAGACCGACTTTTCTTCGCCGTCGTAGGTATAAATACTCGACGTAAAATAAACGTTGGAAAGATCGAACAGCTTCGGCTCGATAATATAGACGCAATCTTTTTTCTTGTATTCGACGTAATAAGGAGCGGGTACGGTAACTTCTGCCGTCAGTTCGTAACGCCCGGCGTCCGTCGCCCCCGAAAAAACCTCTCCGCCTTGCAAAAAGCGCACGGAGGATCCCTCCGGCAGTTTTCCGACGACAGCGGGCAAGTGCGACTTTCCGTCGTACTCGATCTTACCGTCGGGGACGTTGACCGTCACCTTCTTCGTGTCTACGACCTCGACCGAGATACGCACCACGAATCCGTCGCTCTCTACGATCACAGCGCCCTTCCCCACCGACTTTCCGCGGAGGGTCGAACCGTCCAATTCAAGCACTTCGGGGTTCTCTATAGAGTAATTCAGTTCCCCGTTTCCTTCTCTTTCGATGTAGTTTTCCATATTAACGGAACCGTCTAACGCAAGAAAAAAAGACGATTTCTTCGCGCGGAGAGCCGTCGTCTCCTTCGCGCAGGAAACAAGCAGAAAACAAAGTAAGAAAATAGCGAGCGCAAACAGTTTCTTTTTCATAAGAATGATTTTACACTTTTGCCTTGAACCGACGCTTAAGCCTGTTCCGACGATTCCTTAAAAATTCTTTCCAGTTCTTTATCGTCTACGGAAAAATCGTTCGCGGCCAAAATGCAGGTCTCGCCGATCAACGAAACGATGGCGTCGAGCGCCTTTTCTTTCGGAAGTTCGGCCCCGCGCGAAGCGGCGATCTGTATGATCCATTCAAGATATTTCCCGATCGTCGGCGAATCGTGAACGCCCTGAAAGTCTATTTTCTTTTCTCCGAGAGCCGCCACCATGGCGAGGATATCCTCTTTCATCTTATGCGGCAGGACGAACAAGCCGAACGCGCCGTAATAATCCGGCTTATCGAACAGGACGTTCGCCTTTCCTCTTTTCAGCAACGCGATATCGGCGATATAACTGGTCTCCGTACAATGGAAGATCGGATAAACGATATTGCCCTCGCTGTAATTACGCCAGTATTTCATAACTTTGGACGCGACGCGCACAAGGTCTTTTTTGATATACCCTTCGATCCGCAGAACGGAAAAGTTCCAATCCAGAATGGATACCTTGTAGTCTCCGTCGAAAAGGACTCTCTTTACCGGACGCGTAAAGATCGGGAGCGCTCTCTTCGCTCCGAACAAATAGTCGTGCTCTTTCGGTTCGAACGTCGTCCCGGCAAAACCGGCGGGTACCTTTTCCGCAAGATCGGCGAGCGCCGCGGCAACGCGCCCTTCTCCCGAGGGACGGTGTTTTTCGGCGGCGGCGATAAACTCGTCCGCGACAAGTTGCTTTTGACGATAATAAAAGTACCAGGTCTCCCCGTCCAGGTCAAACGGAAGAACGCGTTTGGCATATTGCGCCGGTTGACCGGGCAGTCCGCAAAAACCCAGGTTTTCGAGACAGTACGGACACTTCGGATAATAACCGCTTTCCGTTTCTTCTCTGTCTTCGGAAGGGACCATCACCGTGAAGTCGCCGTTTCTGCCGACCACGTTCCAACCTACCGTTCCCGGTTTCGGTTTTTTTACATAGCGAGAAGCCTTTGCCAAATAAGAAAAATATTTTTCGGCCGCGGCCCTTCCTCCGTCGCGGTGCAACCGAGAATACGTATGCGCCGCGTCGTCTTGCGAAGGCATCACGACGTTCATTAAAAGATCGGGGAACTTATCGGCGACTTCTTCTTCCACGATCCCGTTTTCCACGGCGTAAGAAGTCAAACGGCTCAATACGGCGTCGATATCCGGTTTTTCCTGCGAAGCCTCTTCTTCCGACGGTTCGGTCTGCAACAATTCGAGCAGACGGTTCCTGGCGAACGCCTTACCGGCCGGGGACAGATCCAATTCTCTTTCTCCGTAAAGAAGCAACGCCTCTATATCTTTATTCACGCTTTCCATTTTGCCTCCGTATCAAAAAAACCACATTTCCCTTGCGAACGCGCTTTATATGTGGTATACTTCTTTAAAAAGATAATTAATTATAACATAAAGGTGGTGCTATGGCAAGGACTTTAAAAAAAGAAACATTATTATCCAGCGCGGCGTTCCGGAAAGAAGCCGGACTTCTTTATACCGCCGATTTCGACTCGGTTTGCGAACGCTATTCTTCTTTGACCGAAGGAATGAACGGAAAAGTATTCTTATTTTCCTCTCCGGGGCGTACGGAGATCGTCGGCAACCATACCGATCACAACCACGGTAAGGCCATCGGCGGCAGCGTCGCTATCGATATCGCCTGCGCCGTTCAACCGTGGGATAAGGACGAAGTTCTTATCGAAAGCCAGGGTTTTACCCCCTTTTCCGCTTCTTTGAAAATCGAAGAACCGACCGAAAAGGAATACGGCACCTCGACCGCCCTTCTGAAAGGCATCATCCGCGGTATGAAAGATCGCGGCTATAAGGTAGGCGGCTTTTTCGCCCGTATGCAAAGCGATATCTTAAAAGGAGCCGGCATCAGTTCCAGCGCGGCGTTCGAACTTCTGCTTTGCGAGATCTTCAATTCTCTCTTCAACGGCGATAAGATATCCTTTACCGAATGCGCCATCATCGGACAATACGCCGAGAACGTCTATTTCGGAAAGCCCTCCGGCCTGCTCGATCAACTGACCATCGCCCGCGGCGGCATCAGTATGATGGACTTTAAA
>CACXDF010000002.1 GCA_902766325.1 uncultured Eubacteriales bacterium
ACCGCGGAAGAACTGCTTGCGATGGGCTACGACGTGACGGTATCGACGCACGGGAAAAAACGTAACAAGCTGTGGCAGGTCGTTACGCTGAACGGATACTTATTACCCTCTTTTCTGTATGAAAAAGAAGGGCGGCAAAGAGTGGTGGACTGCAATAATTGCCCGCCGAGAGACTTCTTCGGCGTGCAAGAAGCGGTGCAATTCAACTATTACTCGGGCAAGGGATTCGTCACCCGACAGAAGAGAACGGAACTTTTCAAATGGGGTTTCGTCCTGGCGAAAATGTTTATCAAAATGTTATTTAAATATTATAGAGTCAGAAGAAAATTCCGAGAAAAGATGTCCGAACTGACGTCTTTGGAATACTGGAATGACAAATGGAGTAAAATCAATGAATAAGATCAAGGTGGCGCAGATCATCGGAAATTCTTCTTGCGGCGGCGTTATCAGTTGCTTGATGAATTATTACAGACATATAGACAGAGAAGCCGTTCGGTTCGACTTTTTTACTTACGGTCCGTCTTCGTACGACGCAGAGATCAAAGCGCTCGGCGGCGAAGTGCATTACTTCCCGTCCGTCTTCAAGTTCGGCGCGTCGGTGGGAGAACTGACCAAAAAGCTGAAAGGGTACGACGCCGTGCACGTGCACATGACCACGCTTTCTTTCGTCGGACTCATGGCCGCCAAAAACGCCGGCGTTCCCGTGCGTATCTGTCACTCGCATTCCACTACCGACACCAAGGACGGTATAAAACTGGTGGTAAAGGACGTTTTGCGGTATCCCTCACGTTTTTTCGCCACGCACGAAATGGGGTGTAGCGAACGAAGCGTCAGATGGCTTTTCGGCAAAGATAACGATGCCGTAATACTGCATAACGCTATTGATCTGGAACGCTTTTCTCCCTGTAAAAACCGCGCCGCGCTCCGAAAAAAATACGGTCTGGACGGTAGTTACGTTTACGGATTCATCGGACGTTTCGAGACGCAAAAGAACGTCCCGTTTTTGATAAAAGCTTTCGCTATCGTCGCTCAAAAGCGTCCGGACAGCAAACTGGTGCTTGTGGGAGACGGAACGCAGCGGCAAAAGGTGCTTTCTTTAATAAAAGAAAACGGTTTGGACGACAAGGTTTTGATCTTGCCCGACAGCAGTCAGGTCGAAAAGTATTACGCTCTTTTCGATTTGTTCGTATTGCCATCCATTTTCGAAGGATTGCCGCTTGTCGCCGTCGAGGCGCAGGCGATGAAGTTGCCGTGTCTTCTTTCCGATCATATCACGGCGGAAACGGCGGTCGGAGGCGTATGTAAGTTCGCGTCCATCGATAAACCGGACAGATGGGCGCAAGCTATGTTGCAGGCTTCTTCCATGCATGGGATAGAATGCCATAACGCAATGGCCGAGAACGGATACGATATCCGTAAAGAAGCGCCGAAATTGTTGGAATGGTATAAGGAAATTATTAAAAAATGAGTTGTAAAATTTACGTCGCGTACCATATTCCCGGAGTTTATTTAAAGAGCGATATTTATCGCCCCGTTTGCGTCGGGAATAAAAAGGATTCATTCCCGTCCGATTTTATTCGGGATGACGAAGGAGACAATATTGCCGATCAAAACGATAAATATAACGAGTTGACCGTACTGTATCGCGTTTGGAAGGATGAAAGTTTGCAAGACGACCATATAGGACTCGCGCATTACCGTCGGTATCTCGGTTTGGGTCTCGGAGAAACGCATTATCTTTATCGGACGCCCGAACGCGCTATAAAAAGAGTGCGCAAAACGGAAAAATATTGGCGCAGGCTGCCTTCCGACGTCGATCTGGTCGCACCGTATCCGGCTCATTATCACTCGGTACGGGAGTATTACGGCTGGGCGCACGATAAAACGGATATCGATCTTATTTTGACTTTGATCGGGGCTTATTATCCCGACTATCTTTCTTGCGCGAAGAAGTACGTTGACGGCACGGAAAATTATTTGTGCAATCTGACCGTTATGAAGAAGGAATTGTTCTTGCGTTACGCCGCCTGGCTGTTCGATCTGTTGGAAAAATTTTTATCCGTCAAGAAAGACGTCGACAGGTTGTATATCAGCGAAAGGCTGACGGGAATATTTATTAAAAAAATGGAAGAAGAGGGCAGAAAAATACTTTTTGCGCCCATTGTTTCGGTCGAACCGAAAGATGAATTAAAGGTTGCCGTCCGTAAAACGCGCTCGTCGATAGAAAAAGGCAAACAAAAATGGAAGCCGGTACTGCATTGGCTCATCCCCACCTATTTTTGGCGGCGATACTACAGGACGATCTACAAAAGAAAAGGAGCAATGGCATAATGCAGAAGAAAATAAAGGCCAATCCGATATCGGCGCGAAAGGTAGCTGTTATCCTCTGGTCGCTTGTAAAAAAGAATACGAAAAACCAGTACAGAAGATCCTTCCTCGGTATTCTTTGGACGGTGCTCAATCCGCTCCTTAATATGTTCGTTATGGCCTTCGTATTCAGTCGGATATTCGGTCGCTCGGGTATCGGAATGGACTATCCTGTATACGTCCTGTCCGGCAATATCGTGTTCGGATTTATGCGTACCGCGACCGTTACGGCTATGCCCAGTCTTGTCGGCAACTACGATCTGATCACAAAAACGAGAACGCCGTACGCGGTCTTTCCTCTTTCGAACGTCTTTACAGCGCTCGTTAATTTCGGTTTTTCTTTGATCGCTCTTATTGTGGTCATGATCGTCCGTATCCCGGCAGGCGTGCGATTCCATTGGAGCGGAATGATGATCTTTTTACCGTGGCTTCCGTCTGTCTTTCTGTTTTCCGCAGGACTGGCGCTTTTATTGTCCGCCGTTTACGTGCGGTTCAGAGATCTTAAACATATCTACAATGTCTTATTGACTTTATGGATGTATCTGACCCCGATTTTTTACAGTGTGGAGACTCTCCATTTGCCTGAAAAATACAGTCTTGTGATGAAGCTGAATCCTATGTATCATTACTTGAAATACTTCCGTGACGCGATCTCCGGCATTGTTCCTTCGTGGAGAGAAACGCTGATCTGTTATGCGGCAGGAATCGTTGTTTTCGGTATCGGATTGCTTGTTTTCAGGATTCTGAAGAAGAAATTAGTGTTTTACATTTGAGGTAACAATGACAGACGTAATAGATGAAGAATTATTGATAGACGCAAAAAACATATGTATGCGATTCCGCCTGCCGACGGAACGGATCGACAACGTAAAAGAGTTTTTTATCAAGCTCGTAAAGGGGCGTTTGAAGTACACGGATTTCGACGTTCTGAAAGGTGTCGATTTGCAAGTAAAAAAAGGCGAGAGCCTTGGCTTGATCGGACGTAACGGCGCCGGGAAATCGACGCTGCTACGTATTTTGGCCGGTATTATCGAACCTACGTCCGGCACGGTCGTCACACGCGGGAATATGGTGCCCCTTCTGAAACTCGGCGCCGGTTTCGATATGGACGCGACAGGGAAGGAGAATATCTTCTTAAACGGCGCCATGCTCGGTTACACGCGGAAAGAGATGCTTAAAAAATACGATGGGATCGTGGAGTTTTCCGAATTGGGAAAGTTTATGGAAACGCCGCTCAAAAATTATTCTCAAGGTATGCTCAGCAGACTCGGGTTTTCCATCGCCGTGGACGTCCATCCGGATATTTTACTTATCGATGAGATCCTGGCGGTAGGGGACGCGCCGTTTCAAAAAAAGTGCGCGCAAAAACTGGACGAACTGAAAGCGGGCGGAACGACCTTTATCGTCGTCTCGCACAGCAACGCGCAAATTCGTCGTTTGTGCACGAAAGCGATCTATTTGAAAGACGGACTGATCGTGGACAGCGGAGACGCCGACGCCGTCGTCAGACATTACGAAAAGGATTGTACCTGAGTATGAAAAACGCAAAACGCGGCGGCATAGTTTATTCCTTTATCAAGCGCGCCTTCGATATCGTTTTTTCGGCGACAGCGCTGTTTTTTCTGTCGCTTCCGATGGCGCTTGTCGCGCTTGTTATCGTTTGCGACTCGAAAGGGCCCGTTTTTTATCGATCCGTACGCATTGGAAAGGGCGGAAAAGAATTCGCTTTTCTGAAATTCCGGACTATGTTCGACGGCGCGGACGCGCAGCAGGAAAAACTGCTTGAAAAAAACGAGATCGAAGGGGGCGTGATTTTCAAGATCACCGACGACCCGCGCATTACTCGGGTAGGAAAAGTGCTCCGAAAGTATTCTATCGACGAGATACCGCAGCTGATCTGCGTTTTGCGCGGAGACATGACCTTGATCGGTCCGCGTCCGGGCACTCCGAAAGAGGTCGCTTTGTACGACGAACGGGCTGTGCGGCGTTTGGAAGTTAAACAAGGTTTGTCCGGAGAATGGCAGGTGAAAGGCCGGAATAACGTATCTTTTACCGAGATGATCGATATGGATCTTGATTATATCGACAACAAAAGAAGTTTGTTATACGATTTCAAGTTGATTTTTATGTCCGTCGCCGAAATTTTCAGAGGCACGGGAAAGTAGTTTTGTCACCGTTTTTCCCGCCCACCCGCCCCTTTTAATTCGTATTTATATTTTATTTATATAAATAGGCTTGATTTTTTCGTTTAATCATTATAAAATATCATAGAGCCATATTTTATTAATTTGCGCTCGAGCGATTTTTTCATGGAGTTCTCGAAGCTTTTGCACCTGACTTTCGTGGGAAAAGACATAAAGGTACTTTATTCCGGAGAACAACGCGTTTTGTTCCCCGTGGGAGAGGTGTAGTCGCCGTGAGTGATTATTACGTGATCCAGGTTTATACCGGCTCGGAAAAAAAGGCCGTCGAAGCAATCAAAAAAAACGTCCCCCGCGACGTCGTCAAAGACTGCTTCTTCGTCGTCAAGCGCCGAAAAAAGAAGTATCAGGGCACCTGGCACCTCGTCGAGGATAACTGCTTCCCCGGGTATGTCTTTCTCGAATCCGACGACCCAAAAAAAATGGCCGCCTCCCTCGTTTCTCTCCGTATCTACGCCCGCCTCCTCGGACTGAATAAAGAGACCTTTTACGTCCATCCCATTGATCCGCAAGAAAAGTTCTTTATCGACTCCGTCACCAATCGCACCCCCGACGTTCGCGCAATCGAACTGTCGAAAATCGAAATTCAAGAAGGCCAAACGGTCTCTATCGTTTCCGGCCCGCTCAAAGGCTTCCTCGGCAAGGTAAAAAAATTCGATCTCCACCGCCGTAAAGCCATCGTCGAAGTCAATCTCCTCGGCACTCTCGTCCGCACCGACCTCGGCATCGAAATCATCAACAAAGCAGAAGACTGATTTTAACTGAATGATAGTTCCTTTTTCACCGCCCGATATTTCCGAATTGGAAATCAATGAAGTTATCGAAGCTATTAAAAGCGGTTGGATAACGACAGGCGGTCGCGTTAAAAAATTTGAAAAACAGATTGCCGAGTACGTTGGAGTTTCGTCTGACGTGCCCAACTGTGTCTGCTTGAATTCGCAGACCGCTTGCGCGGAACTAAGCCTTCGTTTGCTCGGTATCGGTCCGCAGGAAGGCGGAAACCGTGACGATGAAGTCATTACCTGTGCTTATACTTATACGGCGAGCGCTTCCGTCATTTGCCACGTCGGAGCGAAGCCGGTTATCCTTGATTGTCAAAAAGACAGTCTCGAAATGGATTATGATGCCCTTGAAAAAGCGATCAATGAGCATACGAAAGCTATCATTCCCGTTGACATCGCCGGTATTCCTTGCGATTATGACAAGATTTTCGAAATCGTTGAAAGGAAGAGGCACCTTTTCAAACCCAATAACAAACTGCAGACAGCCATCGGTCGGATAGCTGTCGTCGAAGACGCCGCGCATGCTATCGGAGCAAGCTATAAAGGTAAAAAAATCGGCAGTATCGCCGACTTTACCAATTTTTCTTTCCATGCGGTTAAGAATCTGACAACAGGAGAGGGCGGCGCCCTCGCTTGGCGTCGTTTCGACGGTATCGACGACGCGGAAATCTACCACCAATTGCAGCTTTATA
>CACXDF010000003.1 GCA_902766325.1 uncultured Eubacteriales bacterium
CATAAAAGTACTTTGACCGCGAATAAGATTATCGCTGGCGCCGACGCGCGTAAAGATACGATCGCACAAACCGATCTCGGCTTTGGATGCCGGTACAAAACTGCCGATATGCGCCATCAGCGTGATCAACGCGACTTGACGGATATACGTACTTTTACCGGCCATATTCGGCCCGGTCAGGATGGCGATGGGATTATTTTTATCAAGCGCAGTATCGTTCGGCACGAATTCATTTCTTTTCAAAAGTTTTTCCACGACGGGATGTCGCCCGTCGACGATCAGGAGCGTGCCGCCCTGGCTTACTTTCGGACGAACGTACTTATTTTCGGCGGCAACGAGCGCCAAAGAATAAATGCAGTCGGCCTTGGCGATAAACGCCGCGATGGACTTAAGTCTGCCGACGTATTCGTTCAACGTGTGAACAAGGTCGGCATATATTTCGTTTTCCAACTGAATGGATCTTTCCGTCGCCGTAAAGATATCTTTTTCGAGATTAAGCAATTCGTTATTGACGTATCTTTCGCCGTTTGCTATGGTCTGACGACGAACGTAGTCGCTCGGCAGAACTTCCGGACGCTTGGCGTTGCTGATCTCGATATAATAGCCGAACACGCGGTTATTCCCTACTTTCAGCGACGGTACGCCGGTAAGAGCGCGTTGGCGCTCCTGGAACTCGGCGATGGTTTTCGTCGAGTCGGCGCCGATAGAACGCAAATGATCCAGCTCGGCGTTGCAACCGCGCGCAATAAAACCGCCGTCTTTTAAGGTCGAAGGAAGATCGACGGGAGCGATCGTCTTATCAAGCAAAGCGACCAATTCCGAAAAATCATAATAATCGGCGTTCAATTCAATAAAGTACTCCGAATGGAGTTTATCCATCACCTTTTTGATGAGCGGCAACTGACGCAGAGACTCTTTCAGGCTGTTGCAGTCCTTCGGCATGATGGATCCGTATGATATCTTGGTGACCAGCCTTTCGAGATCGCGAACAGGTTCCAGCGTCTGTCCGAGCGCAGAACGGGTCAAACCGCCTCTGACGAGTTCGGCTATGCCGGCTTGACGCTTTTCTATTTCAGGCACGGAATGAAGGGGGTGCAAGAGCCATTGATGCAGCATTCGTGCGCCCATCCCCGTTTTGGTCCTGTCCAAAACCCACAAAAGACTGCCGTTTTTCTTGCCGTCCGACAGCGTTTCGGTCAATTCGAGGTTGCGACGAGTATTATAATCGAGATACATCTCGTTAGAAGCGGATACGACCTTCGGCACGGAAAGATGGCTCAAAAAGCGTTTTTGAGTGCTTCTGACGTAATCAAGCAGTCCTCCGAGCGCGCCGATCACGGCTTTGTTGTCTTCCAAACCGAGCGCTTCCAGTCCGAAAACGGAATAATGTTTTAAAAGAGCGCTTTTTCCGTTATCATAGTCAAAACTATAATCGTAATAAGTGGTAAACTTAACCAGTCTTTCGGTGCTGACCGAAAGAAGAGAACGGCTCTCCACGCAAACGTCCATAGGAGCAATGATCTCGCTTGGGGCGCATCCCAGAAGATAATCTTCGCATCCGGCAAGCGTAGTATCCGGAAAATATTTAACAAGAAATTCTCCGGTGACGATATCGAGAGCGGAAACGGCATAATCGTTTTTGTATTTTGCGACGGCGACAAGATAGTGGTTGACCGTTCCGTCAAGCATTTCTTCGATCGTGTTGGTGCCGGGTGTGATAACGCGAATAACGTCGCGTTGCAAAAGTCCTTTTTGATCTCCGGGCGCGGTAAGTTGTTCGCAAATAGCTACTTTTTCCCCCGCCGCGACCAATCTGGCAATATAAGTATCGACGGCGTGATAAGGTACTCCGCACATAGGAGCGCGCTCTTCCAGTCCGCAATCCCTGCCGGTCAAAGTAAGATCAAGCAGCTTGCTGGCCTTTATCGCGTCTTCAAAAAACATCTCGTAAAAATCGCCGAGACGATACAACAAAATAGTGTCGGGATACTTTTCTTTCAGCTCGTTACGATGCGCCATCATAGGCGAGATCGTATTCTTTTCGCTTTTTTTCGTTGCCATTTTATATTATTCTCCCAAAAAGCGCGGAACTGCGCGCACTTTCGATTTTTACGTTCACGAATTTACCGACGAGATCGGCTTGTCCCGGATAAGTGACCAAACGACCGCTTTCCGTTCTGCCGCAAACGCATCCCTCGTGTTTCGGACTGACGTCTTCGGTAAGTATTTCTTCCGTTTTACCCAAATAAACGTTACTGAGTTCCGAACTGATACGATTTTGAATACGAACGAGCTCGGTAATACGATCCTGCTTGACCTTAGCGGGCAGTTGTTCCATTTCGGCGGCAACGGTACCCTTTCGCGGCGAATACACAAAGGTGAACGCGTTACTGAAACGAACCCGCTCCATCAAACTGACCGTATCGGCAAAATCTTCGTCCGTTTCGGTCGGAAAACCGGTCATAATGTCGGAAGTGATCCCTACGCCGGGTAACTTACCGCGAATTTCGTCTATGATTTCCAAATAGCGCTCGCGCGTGTAGCGACGATTCATCAATTTCAAAACGCGGTTGCTTCCCGATTGCACGGGTAAATGGATATTATTGCAGATGTTGGGACAGGAAGCGATAACGTCAATGACTTTACTGTCGAAATCCTTCGGGTGCGAGGTCATAAAACGAAGTCTGAATTTACCGTCGATTTGCGCGATTTCTTGTAAAAGAGCGGAAAAATCATAGTTTTCGTAGCGATAAGAATCTACGTTTTGACCGAGAAGAGTGATCTCCGGATAACCTTGGGCGATCAGAGACCTGACCTCGGCAAGCACGTCCTTAGGCGATCTGCTTCTTTCACGGCCGCGCACGAACGGAACGATACAGTACGTGCAGAAATTATTACAACCGTACATAATATTGACCCAGGCGTTGGTACCGCTCGTTCTATGTATCGGCAAAGCGCACCCGACGTCGACGTTCGGATCGTCATGCACGTCGGCGATAAAACGCTTGTTTTTCTCTTCGATACTGCGTATTGCGGAAGATAACTCCGATAAGTTATCCGTACCGAGAACAACAGAGATAAAGGGAAATTTCTTTTTCAGGTTTTCGGCCATACCCTTTTGTTGCGTCATACATCCGACTACGGCAACGATCAAGTTGGGATTGGCCTTTTTCAAACACTTCACGTCGCCGATATTACCGAGAATATGTTTCTCGGCCGTATCGCGTATACAACAGGTATTGAAAAGAATGAGATCCGCCTCTTCGACTTTATCCGTACTCGAATAACCGAGCTCAACGAATATACCGGCGATTTTTTCCGATTCATGGACGTTCATTTGACATCCATACGTATATATAAAATATTTTTTCATATGAATTATTATATAAAAAAAGCTCGCGTCTTGCAAGCGAATGGACGGAATAAAAGGATGACCTTTTATTTATACTATGCTTATGCGCAAAAACAATAAACGAGTAAAAAACGGTCGTACGATGGGCATTTTATTATTAATTACGGCATTTTTTGTTATAGCTATTATAATTTTTATCGTATTTTATAATACTTTGTCGTATAAAATCGACGAAGAAGCGATCGTTCCGAAAAAAGCGTCCGTCATTCTTACCGACGTTAACGGCTCTCCCCTCGAATCCAAGTGCGTATACAGATATATCCCTTACGAAAACATATCGTCCAATATCGTCAACGCTTTCGTCGCGATCGAAGACAAACGTTTCTTTTCGCATAAGGGCGTCGACTATTACAGAACGGCCGGCGCTTTACTTCATAATTTAAAAGCCGGCAAGATAAAAGAAGGCGGGTCGACGATCACGCAACAGCTTGTCAAAAACACCCTTCTATCTTCCGAAAAGACGCTTAAAAGAAAATTTCGGGAAATGGCGCTTGCGCGCAAATTGGAAAAACGCTTTACCAAAGAGAACATTCTGGAGATGTATCTCAACGCTATTTATTACGGAAACGGCATTTACGGCATCGATAGCGCCTGTTATAACTATTTCGGTAAGGATCCGAACGATATATCCCCTGCAGAAGCGGCCATTTTGGCCGGGATCGTCAAAAATCCGGCTAAATATTCGCCGACACGCAATCTTCCTTCCGTTTCCGATCGTAAAAATCTGGTTTTAAAACTGATGCTTGAGCAAAATTATATTACGGAAACCGAATATGAGGACGGGATCGCGTACGCATACGCCGCGCCTTTGCTCGAAAACGACCCTGTTCGTCCCTATTTTATTAACGCTATTCATGAAACGGCGGATATTCTCGGCATTTCGGAAGAAGAAGTCATTCGTTCCGATTACGTTATACGCACCTTTTACGACCCAAAATCTCAATCTGCCGTCGTTTCCTCAATAGAAAGTCAGGAATATATAAGCATAAACACCGACGGCATCTCATCCGATCATTCCGTTTTACTCGCCGATAACGCGACCGGCGGTATTACGGCCTATTATTCGACTCTCGATAACAACGTGTTTACTTTCAGACGTTCGCCCGCTTCGACCATCAAACCTATTTTAGTTTATGCGCCGGCTATAGAAATGGATCTTATTACGGAAAAAACTACTTTTATCGACGAAAAAGCATCATTCGACGGATATGCGCCGAAGAATTACGGCGACGTTTATTACGGTCCGATCTCCGCCGATAAAGCCTTGGCCAAATCGGTCAATACGGTCGCCGTACGTATTTTACAGAATTCCGGGATCGAAAAATCGATCGAATATGCCGAAAAAACAGGGATTACGTTCGATAAAAGCGATAAAGAGCATCTTGCCGTCGCGCTTGGCGGCATGACTTACGGCGTCACTCTCAAAGAATTGACCGAGTCGTATATGACGCTCGCTTCATCCGGCAAGCACAAAAACGTCTCCTTTATCCGATCGATCGATACTTCCGACGGCTCGCCGCTCTATTCTCATCGCATCAATACGCAAACCGCTTTTTCTTCCGACACCGCTTTTATCGTCACCGATATGTTAAAAAAATCCGTCTCAGACGGAACGTCGCGTAAATTATCGGGTTTTTCATACGAAATAGCGTCAAAAACGGGCACGGCGGAACACGCAAACAGCATCGGAAACAGCGACGCATGGAACGTGAATTATACGACCGAAAACACAATGTGCGTCTGGTACGGCGCGCCGGATTCTTACGTCGAGACAACGGGAGGAGGATATCCCGCCTTACTGGCCGCCGATATCAGGCGAAAACTGAACGCGCCGAAAAAAGCTGCTTTTGACGAACCAATGACGGTATGCGAATACGAGATCGACGCTTTCGGCTCTGCAAAAGACGGCAAAATATATCGTTCAACGCGCTATACTCCGCTAAAATACAGAGAAAAAGGATATTTTTCCGTGCGAAACGCACCCACAGAGCCATCTCCCTACTTCGATATATCCGACGTGAATTTTCACATGGAGATCGACAAAGACAATAAAAAATTCTTCGTGTCTTCGCCTTCGCCTTTCCGCTATAAACTGATCGAACGAAATCTGGGCACGCGCGAAACAAAAGAATACGACGATCTGCCGGAAAGCATGCCGAACGATTTAAATAAAAACGCGATATACAGTTATTACCTCGCCGTATACTGTGATAACGAGTTTCTC
>CACXDF010000004.1 GCA_902766325.1 uncultured Eubacteriales bacterium
GGGAAAAACGCTTTTTGCCAAGGCCGTTGCCGGCGAAGCGGACGTTCCGTTCTTTTCCATTTCCGGCAGTGATTTCGTAGAAATGTTTGTCGGCGTGGGCGCGAGCCGCGTACGCGATCTTTTCGCGCAAGCGAAAAAGAATATGCCCTGTATCATCTTTATCGACGAGATCGACGCAGTCGGTCGCCAGAGAGGGGCCGGCCTCGGAGGCGGTAACGACGAGAGAGAACAGACGTTGAATCAACTTCTCGTCCAGATGGACGGTTTCGAGTCCAACGACGGTATCATCGTCATGGCCGCGACCAACCGCGCGGATATCCTCGACCCCGCTTTGATGCGTCCCGGTCGTTTCGACCGTCAGATATACGTCAATATCCCCGACGTTAAAGGAAGAGAGGCTATCTTTAAGGTACACGCGAGGAACAAACCGATCTCCTCGGAAGTCGACTTCCGGAATCTGGCGCGTCTTACCAGCGGTTTTTCCGGCGCGGACATCGCCAACATTCTTAACGAAGCCGCCATTTTGGCCGCTCGCGATAACCGTAAGGTCATTCTTATGAAAGATATTACCGAAGGCATCAATAAGGTGGTCGCCGGTCCGCAGAAAAAGTCTCGTTTGATCACCGAATCCGATAAGCGTATTACCGCTTATCACGAAGCGGGGCACGCCATCGTAGCTAAATTTATGAAGCATTGCGACGAAGTGCAGGAAGTCAGTATCATCCCCCGCGGTATGGCCGCCGGATATACGCTCAGCATTCCGAAAAACGACAACAATCATATCTCGTTTAACAAGTTAAACGATACTATCGCTATGATGCTCGGCGGCAGAGCGGCGGAGGAGATCGTTATCAAAGATATTTCCACCGGCGCCAGTAACGATATCAAGCGCGCCTCGGAGATCGCCCGTAAGATGGTTTGCGAATGGGGTATGAGCGAAAAGTTCCCCAATATGTACTTCGGCGGCGATCAGGAAGTCTTTATCGGTCGTGATTATCAAACGCAGACGAGCTATAGCGAAGACAGCGCCGCCGTCATCGACGAAGAGATCAAGAAGATCATCGAAAGCAACTATAAGCGTGCTTTCGACTGTTTGACCGAGCATCGCGATATCATTGACGGAATGGTCCGTCTGTTGTACGAACACGAGACCATCTATATGGACGAAGTGGATATGTTGATCCAAGGAAAATCTATCGAGGAGATCAACGAATTTATTGACAAAAAGCAACAAAAGCGCAAAGAAGAAGACGAGAAAATGCAACCGAAGCAAAAACCGATCATTAAGCCCGTTTTCGATCCGGCCGAATCGATAATCATCGGCGAAGAAAAGAAGGAAGAGAGAGATCCGGAACAAAAATCGGATGAAATAAAAAGATCATCTTCCGAAGAAAAATCGAACGAAGAAGAAAAAACGAACGACGAAGACGACGCCCCGAAAAACGAGTGATCTATATTTAGAAATGATGATTTTTCAAGAAAATGCGCTCTTTTACGAGAGCGCATTTTTTAATTTTTCAGCGTAAAACGTATGATTCGATTTTCAGTGATTCCGTTTGTTTTTCGCTATTTTTGTTTTTTGCGGATTTAATTAATTTTATACGCGAAAGAAATGATGGCTCAAACGATTCTTTTTGATATGAGCGTGGGATAAACCCACGCTCGGATATAAGTCTGCTCTTGACAATACGCGCGCGTCTGTGTTATAGTACAATTACTATGGGACAAAAGGCGAAAACAAAAAATTTTAAGCAGTTTATGCGGAGATACTGGTACTGGTTCGTGGTCGTACCCGTCCTGATCGCCGTCAGTTTCGTGTGGATGTCTTTCATAGGTTTGTTCGATACGCTCAAGCCCATCGCCATTAAAACGGACACGCCGAAGAATATCGATATGTATGTCAATTCTTCTTATCACATGGTCGTCACGTCCGATTCCGATCGCACTCCCGTTTATTCTTCCAGCAGGCCGTACGTCGTCGAAGCGAGGGAAGACGGTTTTTTGATCGCTCACGACGAAGGGATCGCGGTCGTTACCGCCGATTTCGGCGTAAAAAAATACGAAGTCGTCGTTAACGTTTTTCCGTATGCTTTCAATTGGTATCTGACGACGGGAGATAAATTTACGCAGCAAGACGTTTACGACGTGTTTTCTTTCGCGGCGAGCGACCTTTCGTCAATTTCGATATCGGGTAACGAACATCTGGAAACCGCTTTGAATAATGAGACGAACGTCAGCGAGTACGTCGTTACCGGGGAGATCCCGGACGACGCTGCCCCCGTTTATATTTCGATCGGTTCACCGTCGAATAAGAACAATCTGACTTTTTCTACCAAGGGCGAATTGACCGTCTATCTTGTCCCGTCGCCGGAAATAAAGGCGGAAAGAACGGCCGCTTACGAAAAGGCGCTGAAAGAAAGCCGGGGCGCGTTGCCCGATATCCCGGATCGTGTCGACGAAGAAATGGTCGTTGATTGCGGCGCTGTGATGGAACTGAAACCGAAGATATCTTCGGAAGGACACTTGTCTTATTATTTGCAAGGCGTAGATCCGGATTTTCCCCTTAAGATCGATCAACGAGGGACGATCTTTTCCGAAGCGTTGTTGGATGAATTTTATATTGTCGCCGTAGTCAGCAGCGGTGAGATATGGCGATGGAAGTGTACCGCCGTACCTCGTTCGGCCCCCGTATATTTGTCCGTAGGACAAAAGATCCTTTTGGAAGACTATGCGTCGACCATCCCGTCCGACGTTGTGAGAATAAATTCTACGTCGGCCAAACTGGAACCGCTGTACAGCGGCGAAGAACTGATAGGTTATCGCGCATTGGAGACGACCGAACGATACGTATTCATCAACTGTTACTCAAGCGAGGACAAAGACTATGTGACGTTCCGCCTCGTCGTGACCATCAACGACGACCCGTACGAGGAACCGGAGGAAAATGATGACTAAAAAAAGAGCATTGCTTCTTATTTGTTTTTCGGCGGTTTTTCTTTTTGCCGCTTTTGCCGCGCAAACAGGGTCTTATGCTTACGCCGACGACGTTGATCTCCACGCGATAGATCGCGTTGTGATCGATCTTGCGGCTGTGAACGAAGAAGGAGAGGCTCTCGAACTTGCGCCGACGGAAGGGGGCGCATACGAGTTGACGTACGGTTCCGTTCTTACGCTTAGGGCCCGTTTGGACGACGCCGACACGGAAAACGCGCCGTCTCTTTACGACGACGTGTATATGTATTATCAATGGTTCTTTTCGGACGGAACGTCGGAGTCGACTCCGCTTAGCGAACGTATCGTAGGAGAGACCAACGTCCGTCTTACGCTGACCGAGCATATGCAAAGCGGCGTTTATTTTATTCGACTGACTAACATCCAATACGGCGGAAGCCGTCTTGCATTTGAAGAACAATCGGAGCCTTTCGATATAAAAATTTTACCGAAAAAACTGACTGTGGAATACACGACGACCGAGGTCGTCTATAACGGCAAAGCGCAGGATATCGGTTATACCGTCACAGGAGAAGCGGCGGGTCGCCCGGCAAACTGTTTGGTGGAATACGATCGCTCTCCGACAAACGTAGGAACGTATAACGCGTTTGTTTTTACGCAAAACGATAATTACTTGATAGAACGAGAAGACGTAGAGTTCGTGATAACCAAAGCGCCTCTGACCGTCACCGCGGGAAGCGTCGTCGTGCTCGCCGGTTATTCGTACGAAGTGAGTATTACGTACGAAGGATTTTGCGGCTCGGACAACGAAAACTCATTGGATTATCCTCCGACCATTCTCGGCGCCGATCTCGCCTATCGCGAACCGGGCTTTTATCAGGTGATTCCGGACGGACCGGCAACGGATAAAAATTACGAGATCACCTATGTGGCGGGAACGGTGCAAGTTAATCGCTCGACTCTCAAAGACGATTCCGTACTCGGTTTTACCGGTACGGCGAAAGGATCCTTTTCGTCCGACGCCGCGCTTTCGATAACCGAAGTCGATAAAGAGGTCGTCAAATCCGCTTTTAAACTGTGGCAAGTTCCTTCCACCGCATACGAATTAAAACTGACCGGCTCTTCCAATCAAGAAACCTATACCGTCGTGATGGAGAACGTAGAACTGGCCGGTTGGGTCAAGAATATCTGCTTTGTCAACGAAGAAGGAAAGACCGAAAAGGTATCCTCTTTTTCATACGACAAAGACCAAAAGAGGCTTACGCTCGTTATGACGCAGACGTCCGGTTACGTAGTTGCGTATCATAATTACTTATGGTACGTTATAGCGGGGGCGGTTCTGCTTTTAATAATAATTTCCCTTCTGATCTTCCATAGCCATGACAGAAACAAACATAAACTGAATCGTCTTATCGCCGGTTCCGCCAAGGTAGAAGCCGATTATTATCGAGAAAAGATCGGTGCGTACGAAGAGAAGGAGCGCAGGAAGATTTAGGTTTTCGGGGGTTTTGTCATCGTATGGAAAACACAGGTAAAGCGAAGTTTCTTCGGTATTTCGCGCTGCTTATCGCGGCTTTCGTATGGGGGACGGCATTCGTCGCCCAAAGTAAGGGTTCGGAACTGATCAAGCCGTTTACTTTCACCGCAATGCGCGCCGTTTTGGGCGCCGTCGTGCTGATACCCGTCATTCTGATCATGGACGGCGTGAAAAAGAAGAAAGGCACGTGGACGCCGCCGAGCGATAAAGATAAAAAAACGCTGTGGCTGGGTGGTTTTATTTGCGGTATCGTAATGGTTTTTGCCAGTAATTTGCAACAATTCGGCGTCATGTATTCCACCGTCGGTAAATCCGGTTTTATCACGACGCTTTATATCGTTTTGGTGCCGATCTTCAGCTTGTTTTTGAAGAAAAAAAGTCATTGGATCGTTTGGGTGTCGGTGGTTATCGCCGTAGTCGGACTGTACTTTATCAGTTTTGCCGGAGGCATGGAAAGCGTCAGCGTAGGCGACTTTTTCCTGATTGCGTGCGCATTCTGTTTTACCGTTCATATTTTGGTCGTCGACCATTTTGCCAATTTGGTGGACGCCGTTAAATTGAGCTGCATTCAATTTGCGACGCTCGGACTCTTTTCCGCGATCATCGCGCTTATTTTCGAGCGGCAATATTTTTCCGTGTCGGCGATGCTTGATTGCTGGTTGCCTATTCTTTACGCCGGCGTAGGATCTTGCGGCATCGCGTTCACGTTGCAGAGCGTCGGGCAAAAAGGGACCAACCCGACCATCGCTTCTTTGCTTATGAGTCTGGAATCTGTATTCTCCCTGCTCGGAGGTATCGTGATCATGCACGAAGGCTTGACGTGGAAAGAAGGCTTGGGATGCGGACTGATGTTTTTGGCGGTGATCCTGACCCAACTTCAAGACATTCTGAAAAAGAAAAAAGCCTGATTTTTAAATATAAAATCAGTGATTTTTGAGAAGAATCAGCGGCACTTCCATCTCTTCCGTCATCGACGTGTGTTGTCCGGCAAAAACGGACGAAAAGGGATGCAAAAGGGCGAGCAGATGGGTTTCCGTACCGACGGCGAAATAGTTGCCGAGGACGTTTAGTTTTTCCGTTCTCGGACCGAAAACGCCTTTTTCGATCAGATCGTCGGTTTTCATAAGGGCGAAGTGCTTTCCGTACTTGTTCGTAAAATACTTTTCGAAGCGAATTTTTTCGCTTTCTTTGACGTGGAGAGAAACGGCGCGCACTTCGATGTGCAAAGGACCGTCGAGCATACTTTCCAACTCTTTGTCTTCGTACATGGGTACGTATCCGTTTATGTTGACCTGTCCGTGGTCGGCGGTAACGATAACGAGCGTATCGGTCAGATCCTCGACCAGTTTTTTCGTTCTGTTTTGGATATCTTCCACCATTTGACGAGAGGCTTCTGCGTCTACGCCGCGGTGATGAAAAATATTGTCCGGTTGGGGACAATGAACGTATACGAATTGTTTTTCGTCGCGCGCGGCCAATTCGTAAAGGCGGCTGAAAACGCCGCCGACCGTCTCTTCGACCATGCGGTCTTCGTTACCGTCGTCTATGATAGCGGATAGAATGGAATAAACGTGATAATCCGTTTTATTGTCGAGATAAAATCCGCGTAGCGGAAACATTTTTTTCAAGGCTTTTTGATCTACTTTTTCATATCTGTTCTCGGAACGGGTGCCGATGAGGATATCCACCCGCCCGCCCAGCGAAGGAATATTCATGCACCATCCGAAGCGACCGTGTTGAGACGGATATAAGCCGGAGATCATCGTGGCCGAAGCGCAGGCCGTGGTAGACGGGAAGACGGTCGTCAACGTTTTTACAGTGTGCGAACGGAAATATCCGTCCGCGGGCGTATCGAGTTTGAGAGGGTACGTACCCAAAGCGTCGAAAACGAGGAAAAAAACGCGTTTATAACCCTGTTTTAACTCTTTGTCTAATTCGGGGACGGTCTTATTACCGTTCGGACAGCCCAAAAACGAAGCGAGCGAAGCCGCGACGTTGAGAACGTTATTTCCGTTATAATCGGGATAAATAAAAGCCATGATATGTCGCCTTTTTTTGATTTTTCGTGATGTTATTACGATTATAACAAGAAAAAACTTCGTAGTCAATCGGAAACGAACGGAGTTCTTTTCGACTTTCCCGTGCGAACTCTTTAAAATAAATATAATTTATTTAAAGAAAATAAAAAAAGTATTGAATTTCAAAGTCGGGTATGGTATCATAATATACATGAAATCGTCGAGTTCGTTTTTTGGCATGAAAAAAATTGCTCGGATACTGCTTGTCGCGGTCGTTTTGACGCTGGCGTTTTTCGCTGCGTTTTACGCGGTCCCGAATAAGGACGCCGCTTTTGCCGCGGGAGACCTCGATTGGGAAGTCTTCATTAAGTACAGAGACGGTTCCGTTTATTCCGATATCCCGCAGGTAGGCGTATGCAAACAAAGAGAACTGTGGTTCTTTGTGTCCGGCTATTCCCTTAACGACTCTTACGAATACTGCGTCACCAAATCGCCGAAAACGACCAAAGAAGATCTGGACGGTTGCGACTGGACGCTCATAAACGCGTCCGGCAGCACCTCGGTTGAGACGATAAGCGGCGTCGATTACATTAAGTGTTCTTATACCGTCGACACTTCGGAAGGCGGTATCAGCAGAGATTATTATTATTTCCGTCACGTGTATCAAGTGCCTTCGGGCGATACCTTCGTCAGAGAAAAAGAATACTACGCCTGGGAAAACGGCGCGGACTTTTCTCCCATCTATTGGTATATCACCGTTAACGTGAACGACGGCAACGAAAACGCTTTCCGTTCCATTCAGGCGAAGTATCTTGCGAAAGGCGCTACGGTTGAGTCGAAATACGACGGTACCTGGACGGCCAATCCGGTCACCTTTACCGTGACGACCGCAACGATGGAAGCGAACGCCGTTACCGGCGAAGGCGGCGAACGCAATTTCGTCTATAACGAATCCCGCGAAAGGATCTCTTATTCGGAAAACTTTAACGGTTTTTACGAGACGAAATACAGAGAATACCGCGAAACGGGGCTTTATTCCGACGCCGAAGCGCAGGAACTGGCGCAGATCGCCGCGGCAAAACTGTCTAACTGGCAGTTCTTCCGGAACGGGAACAACGAGGTATCCGTTTCCAAGAGTCTCGACGGCGTCGTGATCTGGTTCCGTGTGACCGATATCGCCGGAGAATACCCGAAATTTTCTTATTACGGACGCGGACCGGAAGGATTGGGCGGCGAACCGTATTTTATCAATATCGACCCCGCCACGCCGAACTTCGACGTTTCGGCTCAGACTTATAACGTGGAGGCGGAGCTGATCGACTATCAATCGGCTTCGTGGACGAGCAACAGCGTTCATTTCAGACTGAGCGACACGAGCAGATGCATCTCCGGCATTACGTATCAATATTCCGCCAACGGCGCCGGTTTTACGGAAATGGGCGGCACCGATCTGGAGATCACGGTATCTACCAATCCGGTCCTTTTCCGCGCGGTGACCGAAGCCGGAAAATACTTTGAGTATTCTTTCCGTTAC
>CACXDF010000005.1 GCA_902766325.1 uncultured Eubacteriales bacterium
AGCGCGACGAAAGGATGGAACATCGATCGTAAAGACGTGACAGATGCGACGATCACACTCGGCGCGAGCCTTGTTTATAACGGAGCGGAACAGACGCAGAATATCTCTTCGGTCGAAATAGACGGACTTTCGGCGACGTTCAACGTGAGCGGAAATAAAGAAACGGCCGCCGGCGACTACGTTTTGACTGTGACGGGCACAGGCAACTTCCGCGGAGAGGCGCAAGCCGATTACGGCATTGCCAAAAAGGCGTTGACGATAAGCGCCGCGAACTATGGGATTGTATACGGCGACGAGCCGACGAACGGCGGCGTGATATACGATGGTTTCGTAGGCGGCGAAGACGAAAGCGACCTCGGCGGCGAAGCGCAATACGCATATTCTTACGTAAGATACGGAAACGTAGGCAATTATACGATCACGGTAAGCGGCTTTACTTCCGATAACTACGAGATATCTTATCAACAAGGCGTTTTGACCGTCGCACGGTACGAAGTAACGCTCGACTGGGATCAAAGCGTCATACGGTATACGGGATCGATCAGATATCCTTCCGCGACCGTAGCCACGTTGAACGGAGACGAATGTACGGTGACCGTAACGGGCGGCGGAACGACCGCCGGACGGTATACGGCCGAAGCCGTTTCTCTCAGCAACGGAAATTACGTTTTACCGGCGGAAACGACGATCGAATTCGACGTTCTGCCCGCTTTGATCGATCCGCCTCTTCCTTCGACGGAGACTTACGTTTACACGGGAGAGGAGATCGCTTACCGATTCGGGACGGACACCGAGCCGACGTATACCGTGGTCGGAAACAGACGCACGGAGTCCGGTACTCAATCGGTCGTCCTTACCATTCGCGATAAGACGAACTATTGTTGGTCGGATACGGAGACCACGGACGATAAAGAATATACTTTTACGGTGGAAAAGAGACGGATCGATCGACCCGTTCCGGAAGAAAAGCCGTACAGCGGCCGCGTCCAGACGGCGACGATACCCGAGAGTTCTTATTATAGGGATACCGTTAACGACGGCGGCACAGATGTGGGGACGTACGACGTTGTGCTGGAACTTATCGACGATAACTGCGCTTGGACGGGCACGGATGAACGGCAGATCACGGTAGCCTTTTCTATCGTTCGCGCGACTAATATCTGGAGTATTCGCCCTTATGCAAACGACGGCGTTTACGGCGCGGCTTTTATGCCCGCTTCGGGCGCGGCGCGCTTCGGACAGATAACGATCGGTTATCGTTTGCGCTCTGCGACGGACGATGATTATTCTTCCGTCGTTCCCACGAATGCGGGCGAGTATTACGCGCTTGTTTCCGTTGAGGGAACGAATAACTATACCGAATTATCCGAGCGGTTGTCTTTTACTATCGAGAAGGCGACCTTTGACACGAGTACGCTTTGCTGGACGTATAATGCGCCTTTTGTTTACGACGGCTCGGAAAAGAGAGTAAACGTCGCCGGGTTACCGGGAGGCGTGCGCGCGACTGTATCCGGTAACGTAAAGACGGACGCGGGAGAATATACGGCCACGGCAGAACTGATTTACGATTCCGATAACTATAACGAAATATCTTTGGATCCTTGCGTTTGGGTCATCGAAGCGCAAAGCATCTCCGCGACGTGGACGATGGCGACTTATACTTATTCCGGTTCCGAGTTCGCTTTGCCGACGGCAAGGTATTACGGCCGCGGCTTTCAGATCGATCTCCACGTGGAAGAACGTGACGGAAAGACTTTCCTCGGCGCCGGAGAATACGTTTTCGTCGCGTCTTCTCCCAACGCAAACTATGTTGTTGAAGAAAACGAAACGCAATCGTTTACGGTAAAAAAGCGCAGGATCGTCGTACCTGCGGAAAACGAAACGGAGTTTTTCTGCACGGGAGAAGAACAAACGTATTCCATCGCGGAAAGCGCTTTTTATACGGTGAAAGAGAATACGCGGACGGAAGCCGGGTCTCAGAACGCGCGCGTTGTTTTGAACGATAAAGACAATACCGAGTGGGCAACGGGTTCAAGCGAAGATCTTTTATTTGCTTTCGTCATTAAACACCGCTTTTCCGAACACAACGGAGCCGACGATAAGATCGTAAAAGAGGCGACCTGTACAGAATCCGCCGTTTACTATGCGGAGTGCGTCTGCGGCGAGAGAGAAGAGTATTCTTTCGGCGACCCCCTCGGACACGAGTATCGGGTCGAATTCTTCTGGCACGAAGGGTATACCGCTACGGCGTATATTTCGTGCGGACGTTGCGATTATACCGCCGAAGCGGAAGCCGAGATCACGAATACGAAAGAAGACTACGTCGAGTTCTATCATGCGTCGATCACTTTGGGCGGCAAGACCTTTACCGATTCTATGCGGAAAGGCGCGGCGGTCTATCGGGATCACGTGTATGCCGACCCCGTCTGGACGTGGAATTGGACGGGAGCGGGTTATGAAACGGACGTCGTTTTCAATGCTTGCGACGGGAGCGACCTTACGCAGGAATTGACGGCAGAAGTTACTTTGACCGAAAGCAGCGATTCGCTTTCTTTCGTTGCCGTCGTTTATTTCGGCGACACGAATAAAAAGTTTACCGACGAAAAGACGGTGAATAAGGTGCACTTTACCGTTCGTTGGACGGAAGATAACGCCTATGCCGCGTACGTCTGGCCCGACCGTCCCGTGTCCGAGTTTTTACGGAACGCGCCCGCGCAAGACGGATATACGCTGTACGCGTTCCGGACGGACGAGGGCGTTTATTTGCCCAATACCGAGGCCTGCTTGTCTGACTTCAAGACGAAAGGAAGTTCGATGGCGCTGACCGCGTTATGGCAGGGTCGCGGATCGCTCGTCTTGATCGCCGAGAATGAAGATAATGCTCTTCTCGAGGACGTTTTCTTCTCGTTGCAACAAAACGGAACGTCGCTCTTCGAGGGCAGCACCGATCATACCGGTAAGGTCACGTTCGGGAAAGTACCTTACGGCGCGTATAATCTGGTAGCATCTTTTGCGCTTTCGGGCAAGCAGATCACGCGTAGCTATTCCGTGACCGTCTCTCACGCGCAAGAAGAACGAACGATCGTGCTCGAACAAAGTCGCGTCAGCACCGAAATAAACGGCCCTATCTCCGCGGAAAGCCTGGAAGAGGCGCTTTCGGAAAGAGAACGGAACGCATCCGTAACGCTCGTGCTCGACACCTCCGAAAAACCGTCGGAAGAAAGGCAAGGCGCGATGACGATAAAGGCGGAGAATGAAAACAAAGGACATACTCTTATTGATTTCTTTGATCTTACGGTTACCGAAAAG
>CACXDF010000006.1 GCA_902766325.1 uncultured Eubacteriales bacterium
ATGAGGATTTAATAATGGACTTGTTAAGTGGCCTTGAGAAGTTTTTTGATGAATTTTGCAGCAAGTTTTTCGGAGAGAAAACTGATTATCCTCAATGGAATACAGAATCTTATTATGTGGAACTTGTAAAAAAAGAAATAAAATTTAATATAGATCCAATGGATATATCTTAGGAACTATTTATATGTTATAATGTCAACGATGAACAAATATCAGGACTTATTGATCGAGTGGTGCGACTATTTGGTAAGCGTGCAAGTTACGGACGAAAAAAGTAAGTTTTTCGGCGGGTTTGCGTGCGAAAGTTGCGGCATCGTTCACGGTAGGGCGGACAACGCTGTTTATCCGCTTACGTTATCGTACGTTCTTACCGGGGATAAAAAGTATCTTACAGCGGTCGAAAACCTGGTCGTTTTTCGTAAGAAAATGACGAAGTTATCCGGCGCGGTGCAAAATGATTTTACATCCAAATGGAAAGGCGTTACCGCGTTTTCGGCAATCAACTTATTAAAGACGCTGAATTATTTCGGCGATAAAATTCCGTCCGGGCTCAAAAACAAAATAGAAAAATGCGCCAAAAAGTCGGCGCGGTGGGTGCGTCGGCATATGACGGTCGGGTTTTCGGCCAATATCAACTATTA
Source organism: uncultured Eubacteriales bacterium (assembly GCA_902766325.1). Taxonomy (GTDB): domain Bacteria; phylum Bacillota; class Clostridia; order Christensenellales; family DTU072; genus CAG-1782. Next base: position 642 of record CACXDF010000006.1, read on the forward strand.
TTGCGCGGCCGCTTTGGTCGACGCATTATACTATAAGCGGTACGGCGACGAAAAGTATAAAAAAAGCGCAAAAAAACTTATTGATTATTGTTTGGAACTTTTTACCGAAAACGGACTTCTTTCCGGCGAGGCCAAACCGCATGACAAAAAGTCGCCGAGGGGATGCCTGCCTATCGATATCGGGTATATCGCAGAAGAGTCTATGCCGTGCCTTATTCATGCGACGACCTTGCTCGGAGAAGAAAAGACGCTTTCTTTTTTGACGGAATGTGCAAGAAAGCAACTGGATTTTCTTTTGCCGGACGGCGGCTTGGATAACTCTTTCGGCGTAAGGAACAACAAATGGACGTATTACGGAAGTCGTACTTCGGACGGGTGTATCGGTCTTTTTTGCGAACTGGCAAAAAAGGACGACCTCTTTGCCGAAGCGGCCGAGCGTACCTATTCGATCTTAAAAAAGTGTACGCATGAAGGCAAGTTATTCGGCGGGGTACAATATTACGAAAACGGTCAAAAAGCCTGCGTGCATCACACGTTTTGTCACGCTTGCGCCCTTGCGGACGCTGTTATCGCCGGAGTGCCGGAAAATGCGGAAAGGAAAAGCCTGCCGAGCGAAGAAGAGGAAATCGGATATAAGTATTATCCCGAGATCGACACCTATAAGATACGCGCCGGCAAATACCTTGCCACTCTGACGGGGTACGATTACGCCGCGTATACGTACGGGAACGGCGCCGCGCACGCAGGGGGCGGAACGCTGTCGCTTTTATATAAAAGCGAGCAAGGCCCTCTGATCGCCGGTTCGGTCTATGCTTATTTCCCGACCGAAAAAAACAATATGCAACTGCCTGTCGGCGACAAAAAGCACTCTTCTTTGCTTGTCCGCGCGGAATATGAAAAAGGCGGCAAAAAGTACGCGACCTGTCTGGATAAAGACCCGGAAATAACCGTTCGCGCCGAAGACGGCGTTATTGTCGCCAACGTACGGGCGCGGTTTTTCTGCGCGGAAACGCAGAACGCGGAAAGCGAGCTTATCGCCGAATTTACATACCGTTTCACGCCCGAAGGCGTTACCGTTAAGGTAAATAAAATAAACGGCGAGGTTAGGTTTATTCTGCCCGTGATCGAAAACACGGGTGAAGTCGTGACTGAAAACCGATTCGGAAAGGAAAAAATTTTCTTTTTGACGGGTGGTTTTTCGGCCGACGAGTATTCGTTTTCTCTCGAGGAAGACGTAGTCGTGACTATTAAATAGAAGGAAAACGCGTATGAAAAAAACAATTGTCTGTTTGCTCGTTTTGTCGATTTTGTGTCTGCTCCCCGTCGCTTTCGGCGGTTGCTCTCCGAAAAAGAAGATCGTATACGAGACTCTCGACCTCAATAATTATCCCGAGACTTTTGATTATTCGCAATACGAATTGGTCTTTTGCGACGACTTTGATGGCGAACTCAACAGAGACGTTTGGGGCGATACGCGCCAAGGGTATCGGAGAGACGGTTATTGGACGAAAGACCTGGCTTTTACGGACGGCGAGGGGCATCTCATCATTCGTACCGAGTTGCGCGAAGCCGGCGTTTATAACGGCGTAGAGTGCCCGGCCGGCGTTTATTCGGGCGCGGTCAGAACGAGTAATCCGACCACGACGGAAGGGTATCGGCACGGCTACGGCTATTACGAAATGCGTTGTAAGTTCCCGTCCGTTACGGGTATGTGGCACGCCTTTTGGATGATGTGCGGCGACGTCTATTCGGAAGAAAACGGCAGCGCGGACGGCGTGGAGATCGACGTGTTCGAGTACCTTCCCGCGCGCGACGCGATCAACGTGGCACTCCATTGGGACGGCTACGACGAGGCGCACCAAAACGTCTATAAACGGTTCGAAAGCACCAGCTTTGCCGACGGCAAATACCATACTTTCGGCATGAATTGGGACGAAAGCGGCTATACCTTTTATATCGAAGGCAAAAAGGTCTGGACCACGACGGGCGGCGGCGTATGTAACGAAAACGGCTACATGAAGATATCTACCGAAGTGGGCGACTGGGGCACCTGGGTCGGAGAACTCGACACGAATAACCTTCCCGTCGATTGGGTCATCGACTACGTGAAGATATACGATAAAAAATAATGCGATAAATATTCGTCACGTCGTGATCAGGAAAAGGAAAGCGTTCAGAAGTACCCATCCGATCACGCACAGGATGATCCGGCGCGAGCCGGGTCTTTCTTTTATTATCCGGAAGATCAAGAGCCCCGTCAAATGAAGAATAAACAGGGCGGTGAAAACCGTCATGGCGATCCCCACGGGCAGATCGGGCAATATCGGAATCGGTAAGACTCCGGCGTAGCGGGTCGCGACGTGGCTCAAGAAGACGAATGCGACTGCCAGAACGATCAGAAGCATAGCTCCGACGCTTAAAAAAGAACGCAGGATCGGTCTTTTCGTATCGGACTGCTTCAGCATAACGTAAGTTGCAAAAAAAGTCAACGCGAGAAGCAAGGGAGTCATGATCGCGAGCGGAACGACTTCGTTATGCAGCAGGTAGGGTAAAAGAAGGTTGTTTATCGAGTGCTGCCAATAGTGGACGATAACGCAGGCGGCGACGAGGAATACGGGAAAGAGTAATCTTTTTATCGTTTTCATTTTTTACTCCTTTTTCCGAACCAAGCGCTCGCGTTGATGCGCGCCCATACGAACGGACTGTTACTGCGAATGATTTTCGTAAAGAACGGTTTCGCGTCGGTATAAGTATTGTC
>CACXDF010000007.1 GCA_902766325.1 uncultured Eubacteriales bacterium
CGTGCCATGGACAGCACGCCTTTGGTGTGCTTGAGCGGGTTGTTAACGCCGTTATACAAAAATTCGCCCTTGATCCTCTTCTTGCTTCCGCCGGTACCGTTACCCAAAGGATCGCCCCCTTGAATGACAAATCCGGGAATAACACGGTGGAAAATAAGACCGTTAAAAAAGCCTTCTCCAACCAATTCGCGGAAGTTGGCGCAGGTAAGAGGCGCGGCGGTATCGTCCAATTCGGCGATCATACTGTCGCCGTTTTCCATATCTATCTTAATTAAAGACGTTTCTTTGTCCGTTCTGAAAAATTCCATTTTTTCTCCTTTTATCTAAAACAAGAAGCGGCTCCGGCCGCTCCTTTATCTTTTTTTTATCAACCGTAGATATTATAGTCGGCAATCAGTTTTTTCATGGCCTTAAAGAACTTATGCCAGAAAATAAACGGCCCGACCAAAAACAAAACGCCGAAAACGCACCATCCCCAATAAGAGGCCTCGCTGAACTTATATTTGATATTCCGGCGCTTTAATTCGTTACCGATGCGAGCGCAAAGATTATTCATATAAATAACGCCGTAAATACCGAGCGTGATCAGCGAGAGAAAAGCCGCCAAACAGTAGTAAGGCGTATTTTTGCGGTCGTAATCGCTTGCGATCAGATTGATCTCCTGACTGACGTGACTGAGTACGACCAACCCATAAATACCGAGCGTGATTATGTTGAGTAAGACGAACAGGATCATGCCGCGCGCGTGCTTTCGGATCGGCACGGGCTCGTACGTAAAACCGTTCGCATACGCGGGTGGAATGGGCGCGCCGTAAGGGTTATTCATGGGCGGATTATTACCGTAGGCTTGCGGATAGTTCCCGACGCTTTGTACGGTACCGGCTTTCTGGTTCTTCTTGGAAGTTTTGCGTGCCATAAAACACCCCTAATTATTTATATTACTATAATAATATAACATAGGTATTGAAAAGTCAACACCGAAAAGACACTTTTACGCGAAAAAAGACCCCTATCCGATAATAAAAACCTTAGCCGAACGGGCGTCGATCGTCCCCCGAAACGCTTCTTCCCTGCTTACGTCTTTCTTCAAAACAGGGTCTCTCGCCGTCTTCGCCGTGCGATAACAAATATATTTTTCGGCTTCAAGCATCCTTTCGTCGACGGCATACTTTTTCTTTTCCGACGATTTATTAAATATACAAACGGCCGTTTTTCCTTCTTTAAGCGGTTTAACGAGAACGTCGACGTCTCCTTTCACGATACGCTTACATTGCTTGCCCAGTTTGTCCTGGTCGATGGCGATCAGTTCTTTATTGGTAACGAGGAGTCGTATCTCCTCGCTCATTTTTCGAATGTCGTTCCCCAAGATCAACGGCGACGCCATCATACACCAGACGATAAAATGCGCCTCGCTCTCGTTATAGGTCAAGTCGCCTACGCCCACTTCCAACATATCGGGATCGTTCCAATGTCCGGGGCAGGCGTATTCGTAGATCTGCACGTTATGCTCGTAGTTATGCAGGATACTCTTCCAGTTTTCTTTGATGTCGCAGGTCGTGCGCCATAAGTTGCCGGCGCTCTTCCCCCATAAGTGCGGATTGGCTTGATTGCCTTCGCAAATGGAGAAGACGATCTTCTTTTCCGGCATTCCCGTTTCTTCGGCGACGTCCTTGGTCGCTTGCATGATCGCGCGAAAGACTTCCTGATATTGAAGCATATCGCAGGTCGCCTTATTTTTGATGGGATTAAACAGCTGAATGGAGTTTTGACCTTTACGCAGTTTTACTTCGAAATGCAGTTCGTAGTCCTCGAGCCAAATTCTGTTTCCCGGCACGATAGACGTAAATAATCTTTCGTCGTTAACGAGCACGCCCAAAAACTTTTCGTGCTTGTTCTTTTCCGTCATATGTACGGTAACGATATAGTCGCCCTCTTCCGGCGCGTCGTGGAAAAACTCGATCCGACCGTGATTGGCGTCGATCCCGTAAACGAAGTGCGAAAACGGCGACGTCTTCATATACATTTTTTTCGGCCATTTGATCTTAAAAACGCGGCACTTATGGCAAACGCCTTCTTCCACGCCGTACTTCTTGCCGACTTCGCCTTTCTTCCCGACCAGTATTCCCGTTACGCGCGGCGCGCAAAAAGAATACTCGACCGAGTGACAATAATCGAGTTTCCAATACTCCATGCCCCACTTGGCGAACGTATAAGCGTCACGATAATAATGCCCGTACGTGCCCGGGTAATCGCAACAGGTCATCGTGCCGTTGTCGGTATAAATACCCAGTTTGACGCCGAGTGCGTTGACCTTTTTGACAAGTTCGGTCATGCCGTCGGGAAATCGGATAGGGTCGCCGTATAATTCCCCTTTCATGTTTCTTACTTTGTCCTGCCAACAGTCGTCTATATTGAGATAGGTATATCCGGCCTCCAAAAGACCCTTGTCAACGAATGCCTTGGCCGTTTCCAAAATCAGATCCTGATCTATCCCGTATTGAAAAGTATTCCAGGTGCTCCACCCCATCGGCGGTGTGAGCGCCATTCCGTTATCGACCTGCACGTTATTATA
>CACXDF010000008.1 GCA_902766325.1 uncultured Eubacteriales bacterium
GTGATCTTAGCCATAACGCCGGCTTGGTCGGCAACCGTCATGCGGAGATAGTAGCGGCAAAGATAGTTATCGGTGAAGTCCTTCACGGAGACCTTATCCACGTTTTTGAAGGGCGCGTATTTGGGCTTGCTTTGGCAAGCGGCGAATACGATATCGGAGACGATGGCGCTACCGGTGGGCAGGTCGCCCGCGCCTCTGCCGTAAAGCATGATGTCGCCTACGTTGTCGCCGACGATATGAACGGCGTTAAAACTGCCCTTTACGCTTGCGAGGGGGTGAGCGGAAGGAATAAACGCGGGATGAACGCGCGCTTCTACCTTTCCGTCTCGGTTTTTGGCGATCGCCAAAAGTTTAAGGGTAAATCCGAGAGACTTACCGAATTCGATATCCTTTTTGTCGATGCCGGAGATGCCTTCGCGGTGGATCACGGAGATCGGTACCTTTTTGCGGAAAGCAAGACTGGAGAGGATGCTCAGTTTATACATGCTGTCAAAGCCGTCGACGTCCGCGGAAGGATTGGCTTCGGCATAGCCGAGCGCTTGCGCTTCTTTCAGTACGTCGGCATATTCTTTGTTCTCGTCGGCCATTTTGCTGAGGATAAAGTTGGTCGTACCGTTGACGATACCCATCATGGATTGAATGACGTTTCCTTGCATGCTTTCGGTGAGAGTACGGATGATCGGCACGCCGCCTACGCAGCTCGCTTCAAAGTACAATCCGGCGCGGCCTTTTTTCGCCGCCGCTTCCAGGTCGACCCAATTTTTGCTGAACATCTCTTTATTGGCGGTAACGATGCTCTTTCCGGCGAGCAGACACTTGGTAAGGAAGGTCTTTGCCGGTTCGATCCCGCCGAAGAACTCGGCCACGATCTGAGTATCCTTATCGTTGACGACGTCGTTGATATCCGTGCTGACGATGGACAGATCGGCGCCCAATGCGACCGCCTTGGACGTATCCCTTTCTATGATATGTCGGATCTCGATATCGATCCCGTCGTTTTTCAGTATGCTGTCGTGATTGTTCTTTAAAATGCGATAGGTCCCGCCTCCTACCGTTCCCAATCCGAGTAAAGCTACGCCGATTTTTTTCATAAATCCTCCTTATATCCCGCCGAAACGGGCTTTTTTATCAATTGTTTTTATTGCAGTCGTAAAGAATGCGCAATCCTTTTAAAGAAAGGGCGCGATCCACCGTATCGATCACGTTGCTGTTTTGAGTAACGAGCTGACTCATACCGCCCGTCGCGATCACTTTGGCTTTTTTGAAGTCGGGCTTCTTTTTGATGGAGTTGACAATATATTCGACAAGACCGGTAAAGCCGTAAATAACGCCCGCCTGCATATTCTCGACGGTGCTTGTCGCGATGACGTCGGTAGGCTTGGCAAGTTCGATACGCGGGAGCTTCGCGGCAGTGTTGGTCAGGCTTTCCGCGCTGGACTTGATACCGGGGGCGATCAGACCGCCCTGAAAGACGCCGTTTTTATCGATCACACCGAACGTCGTAGCGCTCCCGAAGTCCACCGTGATGACCGGTCCGCCGTACAGCTTATAGGCGGCGACGGCGTTGACGATACGATCGGCGCCGAGCTGGCTGCCTTGATAGTTGATGGTGATACCGGCAAGATCGATCTTTTGCGAGACCATAATGGGACGAATGTGCATATAGTAGGTGCACATATGTTCGAGCGTATAGTTGATACTGGGCGCGACGCTGCTCATGATAATGCCGTTTATGTCGGAAAAGGCGTAGCCGTTCTGCTTTAACAGGTCGAAAAGCACCATGCCGAATTCGTCGGCCGTCTTGTTCGTGTCGGTCGCTACTCTCCAGGTGCAAACGGTCTTGTTTTCGTTCGCAAGTCCCAGTTTTATATTGGTGTTTCCTACGTCGAGTAAAAGAATCATAACCTTCTTTCCTTCTTTTTTAGACAGTATACATTTTTTTTACGTAGATTGCAAATATTTTTATTGAAATAAAGCCGGGGGTATGCTATAATCATTAAAAAGCAAGGAAAATCCAGGAGGAATCTATGACCAAAGAATTTCGTTTTTCGTTGGAGTACGCCGTTTCCGGACAGGCAAAAGTGTTTGACGGTTGGGAAAACGACGATTTTTCCACGATCAAAGAAGTAAGCGAAGAAGGCGTAAAAGTCACGCTTGTGCCGAAAAAAGAATTGCAACTCAAGAACGCTTATTTGAAAGCCGACTACGTTTTTGAAGGAGAAGACAGAATTTTCGTAAACGGATATCAATCGTGGACGACTTCGAGAGAATATACGAAAAACGACGTGCAAAAAGGCCTGCTTCATCTTGCCAAATATCAGCCCGTGCGTAGCTACAGCGCTCTGTTCGGCGACTATGACTTCCAAAAATACTATTCCGTTCCCGGAAAGTTCCACAGCTATTCTTATTCTTATATCAATCGTAAAGAAGAAATCACGCTGCTCGGCACCTTGACGGAAAGAACGGGCTACACCGTCATCCATTACGATATGCCCGCGAATAAAATCGCGTTTCAAAAGGATATCGACGGCGTCACCACCGCAGAAGAATACCTTCTGTTCGATCTTTTCTTTGCCGAAGGCACTTACGACGAAGTTTTCGACGCTTATTTCAAGAAACTGGCTCTGCCGCCCTTGAAGATCAAGCACATGGCCGGTTATACTTCTTGGTATAACTATTACGGCGGCATCACCGAAGAGATCCTGAACAGAGATATAGACGGTCTCGCCACGGTCAAGGAATCGGCGGATATATTCCAGATCGACGACGGTTATCAGACCAAAACGGGCGACTGGACCTCGGTCAAAAAAGACCTCTATCCGCACGGTATGAATTATCTTACCGAAAAGATCCACCGCAAAGGCTTCAAGGCCGGTTTGTGGCTGGCTCCTTTTAACGCCGCCAAGAGCTCCCGCGTTTTCGCAGAGCATCCGGACTGGTTTATTAAGGACGCGAAAGGCAAGTATCAGCTCGGCTCCATCGCTTGGGGCGGAGCGTACACCCTTGATTTTTATATCAAAGAAGCGGCCGATTATATCCGTAACTTCTTTAACGTCGTACTCAACGAATGGAATTTCGATATGGTAAAACTGGACTTTTTGTACAGCGTTTGCCAGACTCCGCGCCATAACAAGAGCAGAGGACAGATCATGTGCGAGGCTATGGACTTCTTGCGCGAGTGCGTAGGAGAAAAACTTCTTCTCGGTTGCGGCGTGCCGCTCTTCCCGGCTTTCGGCAAGGTCGACGCCTGCCGTATCAGTTGCGACGTGGGCGCCTCTTTCCTGCCGCCGTGGTATAATTCTACGCTCAATCACGAATTGCCGAGCACCCGTTGCGCCATGATCAACACCATCTTCCGTCGTCACCTTAACGGAAGAGCCTTCGTAAACGATCCCGACGTCTTCTATCTCCGTGATTCCGACGTTCGTAAGTTCGATAAACTCGCCGTTCGCAAGAGCAAACTGAAGTTCAACGAAGAACAAAAGATCACTCACGCCACCATTAACAATATGTGCGGCGACGTCCTTTTTGTTTCCGATAACGTTGGCGATTTTGACGACGAAAGAAGAAAACTTCTGAAAAAATTCTTCCGTCCGACCAGCAAAAAAGTCGCCAAGGCTCAATACGTATCGAAAGATGAGATCGAAATTTATTATACCGAAAAGGACAAGCGTTTCCGTATGCTCGTCAACCTGCATACGGGTAAGAATATCACTCAAAAGCTGTAAGCGGTCGTTACCGGTGATAAACGAAAAGAGTTGCGCCGCAAAGCGCAACTCTTTTTTATAATCGAAAGAACTATTGCATATACTACGGATATGAAGAAATACGGATTGGAAACGGCGCTCGGCGCCGCTTGCGAAAAAGAGATCGAAAGCGTCCTCGACGCGCACGGTTGCGATTACGAAAAAGGAAGGACGAAAATGGGCGCCCTGTATTCGATAAGCGACGGCGCTTCGTTCGTCGACGCTTGCGCGTCCGCGCTTGTTTCTTTTTATAAAACGAAAGACATTCTTTCCGTGCTGGGAGAAAAAACGGATATAGAGTTCTACGCCGTTCTTGGGATCCTTTTATCGACGGGCAGGGAAGCCGAAATCGAAAAAATAGGTAAGATGCTCGAAAGCGAAACGGCGGTCAATCTCGACGGTTTATTTAATTTTGATCTTGCCGAAACGAGAGCCGATTGGAAAGACCTTTCCGCTCTTTGCGGCAGGCTTTATTCCGCCTGCGTCGAAGTCGACGATAAGGACAGACTCATCCTCTATCTGCTCGATCTGAAAGAGAATAAAGGTTCTTCCGTTCGCATTCGGAAAGACGGTCTTTATGTGAACGGGGAGAAAAAACGCATGATATCTTTTTTCGACGACGAAGCGAAAGACCTCGTCACGAACGTTTTTTTATATCGTCCCGAAGAAATGGAAGTGGACGCCGGATACGAAAGGGTGCCTTCCGTAGAATATTTTTTACGTCGTTTATGTCGTTTAACAACCGCTTCCCCTGTTGACTGAAAAAAAAACCTATGTTATAATATATAAGTATTTTATATATTTACTAAGGAGGTATTATGGCTGGCATAAGAGGAGACGAAGAACAGCTGTCCATCCTACCCGTTTCGGATACCGGCAAAAAAAAGAGAGGGAAGAAGACCGGTGGCGCGGAATACACCGCAGAAGACATTACCGTACTGGAGGGTCTCGAACCCGTTCGTATCCGTCCGGGTATGTATATCGGTTCTACCGATACGAGAGGTCTGCACCAGATTTTGTGGGAAATCATAGACAACGCGATGGACGAAGCGGAAAACGGCTATGCGAATACGATAGAAGTGTCGCTCAACCCGGATGGGTCGGCGACGGTCAAAGATAACGGAAGAGGCGTTCCCGTCGATATGCACGCTTCGGGAAAACCGGCGATCGAAGTCATTTATACCACCCTTCACGCGGGCGGAAAATTCAACGACAGTAATTACTCTTACAGCGGCGGTTTGCACGGCGTCGGCGGAAGCGCGACCAACGCGCTCAGCGAATGGATGAACGTAGAAGTATGCCGCGACGGCAAAATTTATAGAATAGAATTCCATTCTCCGAGAGAAAAAGACGGAACGGTCAAAAGCGGCGTCGTCAAGACTCCTCTTACCGTGATCGGAAAGACGAAGGATCACGGAACGAGCGTTACGTTCAAGCCGGACAAAGACGTTTTCGACACCGTGGAGTTCAATGCGGGCGAGATCATTAAGAGATTACGCGAGACGGCTTTTCTCAATTCGGGCATTAAGATCACTTTTGTGGACAACAGAGTGGTAGGCGAGGACGTCGATCCGGAACCGTACACCTTCTATTATCTGGGCGGTATCGCCGATTACGTCGCTTATTTGAACGACGGCGCGAGCGATCCGAAAAATAAACTGATCTTTTTTGAAGGCGAAAAAGACGACTTTAAGTTGCAGCTTGCCTTCCA
>CACXDF010000009.1 GCA_902766325.1 uncultured Eubacteriales bacterium
AGAATCCGGGTATCTTCTTGGAAACCAATATTATTGGAACGCAAGTCATGATGGATGCTTGTCGGAAATACGGGGTCGAACGTTTCCACCAGGTCGGCACGGATGAAGTCTACGGGGACTTACCTCTCGACAGACCTGATTTGTTTTTTTACGAGGATACGCCAATTCATACGTCTTCGCCTTACAGTACGTCCAAAGCCGCCGCAGATCTGCTTGTTTTGGCATATTACAGAACCTATGGTTTACCGGTGACGATCTCCCGTTGCTCCAACAACTACGGACCATATCAGTTTCCCGAAAAGTTGATACCTCTTATGATCAACAATGCAAGCCACGACAAAGCCTTGCCCGTTTACGGACAGGGGCAGAACGTCCGCGACTGGTTGTACGTCAAAGACCACTGCTACGGCATTCTGGCGGTACTTGAAAAAGGCAAAGTCGGAGAAGTATATAACCTCGGCGGACACAACGAAAAAGCCAATATCGATATCGTGAAGATCATTTTGAAAGAATTAAACAAGACGGAAAGCCTTATCACCTTCGTTGCCGATCGAAAAGGGCATGATCAGCGTTATGCCATTGACCCGTCCAAAGCAATGAAAGAATTGGGTTGGAGACCAACGACAACGTTTGCGGACGGTATCAAACTGACTATTGACTGGTACAAAAAACATATGGATTGGATGGACGAATGTACCGGCGGGGCGTATATGCAATACTACGAAAAAATGTACGGGAACAGATAAATATGGTAGATAGGATCAATAAAAAAACCATCCTTGTGACAGGGGCGGCGGGATTCATCGGGAGTAATCTCGTGATGGAGCTATTGCGGACGGGGGCAAAGAACAGGATTGTCGGGCTCGACAATATGAACGACTACTACGACGTTTCGCTTAAGGAGTATCGGCTCGGAGAGATCGAAAAACTGGCGAAAGAGGCGGACGGCGAATGGGCCTTTATTAAAGGGAACCTTGCCGATAGGGCGCTCATTGACAGACTTTTCGAGGAGTACAAGTTTGATATTGTAGTTAACCTTGCGGCGCAGGCCGGGGTGCGGTATTCCATCACCAATCCGGACGTGTATATCGAGAGCAATATTATCGGGTTCTATAATATTTTGGAGGCGTGCAGAAAGCACCCGGTGGAGCACCTGGTGTACGCCAGTTCTTCCAGCGTTTACGGGTCGAATAAAAAAGTGCCGTACAGTACCGACGATAAAGTGGACAATCCGGTATCCTTGTACGCTGCGACAAAAAAGAGTAACGAGCTCCTGGCGCACGCCTACAGCAAACTATATAATATTCCTTCGACGGGCTTGCGGTTTTTTACCGTCTACGGCCCTGCGGGGCGCCCCGATATGGCGTATTTCGGATTTACGAACAAGCTCATCAGGGGACAAGATATACAAATATTCAACTACGGCAACTGCATGCGCGACTTCACCTACGTGGACGACATCGTCGAGGGCGTCAAACGCGTGATGATGAAAGCTCCGGAAAAGAAAAACGGCGAGGACGGGCTCCCGATCCCGCCGTATAAGGTATACAATATCGGAAATAATCATCCGGAAAACCTTCTTGACTTCGTCAATATTCTGCAAGAAGAATTGGTGCGGGCGAAGGTGTTGCCGGTCGATTACGACTTTGAAGCGCACAAGAAACTTGTGCCTATGCAACCGGGCGACGTGCCCGTTACTTACGCCGATACGTCGGCGCTTGAAAAAGATTTCGGGTTTAAACCGAGTACGAGTTTGCGCGAGGGCTTACGGAAGTTTGCCGAGTGGTACAGGGAGTTTTATTTATCATGAATTGCAAAGAGAGATTTTTTGAGATATACGGCATGGACCCGATCGACGTTGCATTCTGTCCTTACCGTGTTTGCCCCATCGGCGCGCACAGCGATCATCAACTCGGCAAGGTGCTCGGTTTTGCTATCAATAAGGGTATTCATTTTGCTTATAAGCCCAAGCACAATGGTGTCGTCGAGGTGACGTCTCTTCAATTCGATAAGCGCGCTCAATGGCATATCGCCGGCGTTCCGTCGGTCAAAGAAAACGACTGGGCGGACTACCTGCGCGGGGCGACGTTGTTTTTGTCCAAGCGTTATCCGCTTACCGTCGGTATCAGCGGCGTTTTGGAAGGAGAACTGCCTATCGGCGGTCTCTCGTCCTCGGCGGCGGTCATCATCGTCTTTTTATCGGCGCTTTGCAAGGTCAATAATATCAAACTCAGCGCGCGCGAAATGATCGATACGGCTTTGGAAGCCGAAAACAAATACGTCGGCGTGTCCTGCGGTAAGCTTGACCAATCCTGCGAAGTCTTCTGCAAGAAAGATCACCTTTTGTATCTCGACACCAAGGACGACAGTTATGAGTTGATCCCGACCGATCCAAAGATGAAGCCTTATAAGATCGCTATTTTCTTCTCCGGCATCGAAAGAACTCTTGCCGGGTCGGCTTTTAATATGCGCGTCGACGAATGCCGGAGCGCAGGGTACGCCTTGAAGGCTTTTTCCGGCATGCCGTACGGCAAGTTCAATGAAACGAACCTTCGCGACGTGCCGCGCGAAACGTACGAGCAATATAAGGATAAACTCCCCGAAAACTGGCGTAAGCGCGCCGAACATTGGTATACGGAATACGAGCGTGTGCAGAAGGGTGTCGAGGCTTGGAAAAACGGGGATATCGACGCTTTCGGGAAATTGATTTTCCAAAGCGGAAATTCTTCCATCGTCAATTACGAAACGGGCTCGCCGGAACTCAAAAAGCTGTACGAAATCATGACAACGACCGAGGGTGTTTACGGCGGACGGTTCAGCGGAGCGGGCTTCAAAGGTTGCTGTATGGCGCTCATCGATCCGTCGTACGAAAGAAAAATTCTCGCAAAAGTGGAAAAAGAATATTTGGCCGCCTTCCCCAATCTTGTCGGGAAGTATTCGGCTTATATCTGCGAAAGCGCCGACGGGGTAAACTTATGAAATGTCTTATTTTAGCGGCCGGATATGCGACAAGATTGTATCCTTTAACCGAGAACTTTCCTAAACCTCTCTTGGAAGTAGGCGACAAGACCATACTCGACTGGCTCGTAGATGATATTGACACGTGCGGTAAAGTGGACGAATACGTCGTCATCAGCAATCATAAATATGCTCGGCATTTTGAAGACTGGGCGAAGACGAAGAAACAAAAGATCACCGTGGTGGACGACGGTACATCTACCAATGAAACAAGGCTCGGCGCCGTCAAAGACGTTTTATTTGCCATCGAAAAACTCGATCTCAAAGGCGATATGCTGGTCATTGCCGGCGATAACGTTCTTGATTTTTCTTTGACGAAATTCGTTGAATACTCGACAAAGAAAAACGCTCCCTGCATTATGCGTTATTATGAAACAGACGACAAAAAACTCCTCAAATGCGGCGTGGTAACTATAGATGACTCGGATAGGATCCTGAACATGACGGAAAAGTCACCCGAACCGGCTACGCACTGGTGTGCCCCGCCTTTCTATTATTATACCGAGCAAGCCTCCGGGATGATCGAAGAAGCGATAAATGACGGTTGCGGCACGGACGCGCCGGGTAGTTTTATTGCTTGGCTTTGCCAAAAGATACCTACCTATGCGATGGAAATGCCGGGCAGAAGGTATGATATCGGGAATCTCGACAGCTACACACGTGTCCGGACGGTATATAAAGGGATAAAAGCATAACGTTCTTACTATGAACAGTAAAGCAACAAATTTTGCTATATTTTTACTCGTTCTTTGGACTATCGAGTATCTTCTCGGTTGGTTGCCGTTTTCCGCTTTTTCGCTTATTCTTCCATATAAAGTTTATGAGTTTCTTAGCAATTTTTGGTCAAAAACATTTGTTTCTATGCCGTTTCTGGCACTTGGTGCATTGGTTTTTGCCATTATTGGACGTGTTCGGAGCGGTACTCGCGCAGCAAAAACAGTCGTTTGGGCATCGATCGGTGCGTTGTTCACTACAATAGTTTGCGCGGCGCTCCTTTTTGGCGCCATCGTATTCTTTGCGAAGCACTTTTTTTAGGATTACGACTCGTATAGACGATGCAAATAAAAAACGCCTTTTTTTGATAATCTATGCTTGCTCTTTCGTGCGAAAAATGGCATAATGATTCTATCGAAAAAGCAAAAGAGAAAGGAGAGGCGATAAGATGGCTTGCGGGACGGTAAGACTGTATAAAGGGAAGAGTCTGTGTTCTTTTCCGTCCGATTATACGGTGATCGATATCGAAACGACGGGGCTGTATACGGGCGAATCGGAGATCATTGAAGTCTCTGCCATTAAATGTCGTGACAATGAGACCGTCGATACTTTTTCTACGCTTATTCATCCGCAGTTTCCGATCTCTTCTTTTATTACCGATTTGACGGGGATCAGCAACGAGCTTGTTAAAGACGCGCCGCACGCGGAGGAGGCGCTCGCGCGGTTCTACGATTTTGCGGGCAAGGATATTCTCGTCGGGCATAACGTTAATTTTGACGTCAATTTTTTGTACGACGGATTGATGCGGTATAACAGCCTGATTTTGGATAATTCTTTTGTCGACGTGCTTCGCTTGGCAAGGAAGGCTTTGCCGTTTTTACCCAATCACAGACAGATGACGGTCGCCGCCTATTACGGTATAGAGACGTCCGGCTCTCACCGCGCTTTGCGCGACTGTGAGATCTGCAACAAAAACTATCTGCAATTAAAAAGGCAATTGTGCGGAAAATAAAAAAGCGGACCGATCAGTCCGCTTTTAAATTTTTCTTTATTTCTTTTATTTCTTCCAGACGCGCTTTGTATCTTGCTTCCAGACCTTGTTCGGTCGGTTTATAGTATTCTTTCCCGACTAAGGAGTCGGGCAAACATTGCATGTTCGCCATTTTTTCTTCGTAATCGTGCGCATACTTATAGCCTTTGCCGTATCCGAGATCTTTCATAAGACGGGTGGGCGCGTTGCGGATGACGAGCGGAACGGGTTCGGCAAGCATATTGATCGCGTCCTGCTTGGCCGTCAGATAGGCGACGTCGAGGGCGTTCGATTTTGGGGCGATCGAAAGGTAAACGACGGCTTGCGTCAGGTTTACGGAGCACTCCGGCATGCCGATAAAGTGGCAGGCTTGATAAGCGGCGACGCACAGTTCGAGGGCGCGCGGATCGGCAAGTCCTACGTCCTCGGAAGCGAAGCGTACCAGCCTGCGCGCGACGTATAAAGGCTCTTCTCCCGCTTCCAGCATCCGTGCCAGCCAGTAAACGGCGGCGTCCGGGTCGGAGTTGCGCATGGATTTATGCAAGGCGGAGATCAGATTGTAATGTTCTTCACCGTTTTTATCGTACAAAAGGGATTTTTTCGAGGTGCATTGTTCTACCGTCTCTTTGGTAACGACGGTCGTATCCCCCTCGGTCGTACCGTTGAGAATGGCCATCTCCAACGTTGAAAGGGCGCTACGGGCGTCGCCGTTTGCAAAGTTTGCGATCATCTCCAGGCAGTCGTCGCTGATTTCTACTCGTTGATTACCGAAGCCGCGTTCGTCGGTAACGGCGCGGCGAAGAAGTCCGGTCAGTTCTTCCGTTTTGAGCGCTTGCAGAACAAAGACCTTGCAACGGGAAAGTAAAGCCCCGTTGACCTCGAAAGAGGGGTTTTCCGTCGTGGCGCCTATCAAAATGATACTGCCTTTTTCTACGTAGGGAAGAAATGCGTCCTGCTGTGCCTTGTTGAAACGATGGATCTCGTCGACGAAGAGGATCGTTCTTTCTCCGAACCGGCGGTTGTTATCCGCTTGTTCCATAACTTGTTTGATCTCTTTTATCCCGCTTGTTACTGCCGAAAAGTCGATGAACTTAGCTTGCGTGCGCTTGGCGATGATGCGCGCGAGCGTGGTCTTACCTACGCCGGGAGGTCCCCAAAAGATCATAGAGCCTACTTTATCGCTTTCTATGATCCTGCGAAGCACCTTTCCTTCGCCGAGAAGATGTTTTTGTCCGCAAAACTCGTCCAAGTCGGACGGCCTGAGCCGCGCGGCTAAGGGAAGTTCGTTTTCTTTCATAAAGAGAGTCGGTTGTTCCGTATACATTTTTAATCGATAAATAAGGAGTCTATGGCTTCGGAGAGGAGCGTGGCCAGTACTTCCTGTCCTTTTTCGGCGGGGTGTACCCCGTCCGCGCTGATTTGTTCGTGCGGGTAGACGTCGTTAGCTTCGTTCATCGGGCCGTCGGTATTGATATACTTGTCGGCGTATTGCATGGCTACCTTTTCGCAAACGTTGATAAAGATATCCACGTCGCCGCGCATGACGTTCCATTTTCCGGTTGTTCCGGAAGTCAGATAGGGGGACATCACGACGATCTTCGCGCCTGTGTCCTGCTTGATGCCGGTAAGCAGCTTGATAAGGTTAGCTTCGTATTGTTCGGGAGAGGTGGGATCGTTCCGGTCATACTTACGCCATACGTCGTTGATGCCGATCATGACGGTCACGACGTTCGGGCGCATCCGAACAAAGTGCCTGCGATAGCGCGCCAAAAGGTTTTTTGTGCGGTTACCGCTGACGCCTCTGTTAAAAAAGTCGTACTTATCCGGGTGTTTATCTTCCAGGATGGCCGCCGTCTTTTTCGCATAGCCGGCAAGGCTGTGACGGGAAAGTCTGTTTCTGCCTGCGTCTGTAATAGAATCGCCCTGAAACAAAACTCTGATCTTGCTCATTCGTAACGTCCTCCGTTATTCTTCTTTATCGTTTAGTTCTTCGTCCAGTTTGGTTTTCATCTTTTTGAGTTTTTTTGCGATAGGCGATTTGGTCTCGCGTACCACTTGCGGCTTACGGATGCGTTCTTCCCGTTCGGGCAGTTTATCGCCGTCTATCGGGAGAGTCACGTTATCGGTGCGAAGACGGACTTCCGTTTGCGCATAGGGAATGGAAATACCCTTCCGCTTAAACTCGTTGAAGACGTTTTCCGTGACGTAATAGTACACGTCCCAGTAGTCGTCGGAGTCGCACCAGCAGTTGGCAAAAAAGTCTATTCCGCTCGAGCCGAGCGTTTTTAACCGGCAGAAGGGGATCGGGTCTTCTTTTATTCTGTTGTAAGAATGCATAACGGCGAGTACGACGGCCTTTACTTCTTCGACGTCCGATTCGTAAGCGACGGAAAAAGTAAAATCGACGCGCCGCGTGCCGTTGGCTCCGTAATTCGTTAAAGAAGAATTAACGATGGTCGAGTTGGGGAGCATGATCTTTTTGTTATCCGTGCTGTTGATCGTCGTGAAAAGGAAGTTGATATCCTGTACCGTGCCGGTCACGTCGCCCGAAGTAATGAAGTCGCCTTTATTGATCATGTGCATGGAGACGATGATCAAACCGCTGGCGAGGTTGGCGATATAACTTTGCAAAGCCATGCCGACGGCCAAAATAGCGGCGGAAATGGCGGTCAGGACGCCGCTCAGGTTAACGCCGATGATGGATAGAAGTATAAGGATAAGGATAAGATATAACAAATACTTGACGATGTTCAGGATAAAGGACTGACCGATTTTTTCTATTTTCGACCGTTTTAAAATACGCCGCGTCAATTTAACGAGCAGTTTTACCAGTATGATCCCGATCAACAAAGCGGCGAAAAACAAAAGAACATTCCAATACTTCGTCGTAAAGAAAACGACGATATCGTCCCAAATCTGCTTGAAATCGAACGACCCCTCGGCCGCGGTCAAAAAGTACATTGTGGTTTCGCTCCGAAATCTTTTTTTCCAGTATACCATTTTTGCCTCTTTTTGTAAATACAAAACGCCCGTGATTTCTCAGCCCGCGGCCTTACTTGTCGCTTTCTTGCCGTCTCATTGTTTTCCGAAATCGATATAAATGCATAAAAAATAAATTATTCATAAAATTATGCATAAATATAGGTATTTTATAAAAATTATTCAGAATATTTTGCGAAATATGCAATTTTTATTTGACTTTTTTCGTAGGGGATATTACAATTTGATAAAACGGAAATCGTAACGATTGTCGGGAGAAAAAATATGACGAAAGTTTTTATCGACGGTAGCGCCGGAACGACCGGACTTCGGATCGCGGACAGGTTGTCGCAAAGAAAGGATCTGGATCTTATCATTCTTTCGGACGACGTCCGTAAGGACTATAACGCCCGTAAGGACGCTATAAACAGTGCGGATATCGTATTTTTGTGCTTGCCCGACGCCGCCGCAAAAGAAGCGGCGAGTATGGTAGAAAACAAATCGGTCAAAATCATCGACACGTCCACCGCGCATAGGACGGACGACGATTGGACGTACGGCTTTCCGGAGATCGTGGGTAAAGAAAAGATCTTCGCGTCGAATCTTATCGCCAATCCTGGTTGCCATGCGAGCGGTTTTATCGCGCTCGTAGCGCCTCTTATTAAGGCGGGCGTCTTGAAGAAAGAGGCAAAACTCAGCTGTTTTTCTTTGACCGGATACACGGGCGGCGGAAAAAAGATGATCGCCGATTACGAGGCGGCGGGTAAAAAGTACGACGCGCCCCGTCAATACGGACTGACGCAAGTCCATAAGCACTTGCCGGAAATGAAAAAGGTGTGCGGCATCGAATACGCGCCCTGTTTCTGTCCGGTAGTCGGAAATTTCCCCTGCGGTATGGAAGTGACGGTGCCTGTCTTTAAAGAGGATCTGACGATCGGACTCGAAGGAATAAAAGAAGTTTATAAAGACTTTTTTACCGGGAAGATCGTTCGTTTTTCGGAAGAAACGGAAGACGGCTTTTTATCGAGCGGCATTATGGCGGGAAAGGACGGAATGATCGTATCCGCTTTCGGAAACGAAGATCGTTTGTTGCTTGTGTCCCGCTTCGATAATTTGGGAAAGGGCGCCAGCGGCGCGGCCATTCAGAATATGAATATCCTGCTCGGCGAGGACGAGACGACGGGATTGATATTATAAGGAGATAAAAAATGAAAATGATCGAAGGCGGCGTTTGCGCCGCGCAAGGCTTTACGGCGGGCGGTGTGCATTGCGGTATCCGTAAAAACCGTTCCAAAAGGGATCTGGCGCTGATCTACAGTTCCGTTCCCGCGACGGCGGCGGCCGTTTATACCACCAACCTTGTCAAAGGCGCGCCTCTTGTCGTCACGAAAAGAAACATTGCCGACGGAAAGGCGCAATGCGTGATCTGCAACAGCGG
>CACXDF010000010.1 GCA_902766325.1 uncultured Eubacteriales bacterium
CCGATCGGGTTATTGCCCACGGTACGGATAGGTCGTTTGTCGATCCGCCTTCCCAACGATAGTTTACTTTATCTTTTAGCGTCGCCGTCGCGACGTAAGAGCCGACGTCTTTTGCCACGTTGCCGCTCAGCGTATAGTATTCGCTGACGGATATGCCGGCGGTCTGTTCGTATCCGGAATAACTGTTGCCGCGTAAAACAGTCGGTTTGGTTACCTGTTGCGGTATGATCGACCACCCGAATGATTTGTTATCGGTCGTTCCGTCCGTCCAGGCATAATTGTTTTTGTCGATCAGGGACACGGTGACCTGATAACTCCCCGCATTGGTCGCCTGACGTATTCCGCCTACGGTATAATAATTGTTGGCGCGGATCTTAACGGAATAAGCGGAGCCGTTATAGATCACGTTTCCGATGCCGGGCGCGGGAACGTTTATCTTTTTCTTTTCCACGGTAAAGAATATGACGTAGGGCGCCGAAGAATCGTCGTCCGCCCACACGTAATTGGCGTACAGGATGGTATCGCCGTCATAGACGTTATTGAGTTTGGCTGTGATGGAGTAGTCGCCCGCAGCGGTCACGGAAAGGTCTCCCGACAAGACGTATTCGTCCGCCGTATCCGTGACGATATCCTGCAAAAAACCCGTGTATACGTATGGCGCGTCGTAGATCGCCGGCTTTGCTATTCTTTGCGGACGGATAGTCCAGGTAAGAACCTTTTCTTCAACGTCCGAACGGTCGAGTTCGTCGCTTGGATCGATCCAATAATAGTTGCTGTCGATAAGGCTTATACGAACGGTATATTCGCCGGCATTCGTCGCCGAGAAGTCGCCTTCCGCGGTAAAAAACCCGTTATCGTTGTTGTTATCGTTTCGCAATACGACCGATTGAGCTTCGCCCGAATAAGTAAGAAGAGTGTCGCTCAGCGTCAATTGCTTTCTGCCCGCGGGAAGAATGGCCCAAGAATAATCTTTTTCGGTCGTCGTTTGGTCGCTCCATTCATAGTCGCTCGTATCGAGTAAAGAAATGCCGAAGCGATAGATGCCGGCGTCCGTTGCGGACGTTACTCCGCTTGCGGACATAACCGCTCCGTCGAAATTATCGATGGCGGGCGAAAGGGGATAGCCGGTATAAACGCGCTCGGTCGCGTCGACGACGGGGAGACCGAGAACGATCTTGGCTACGGTAACAGCGATCGACGGAGAATATCCGCCGTAATTGACGTAGATCGTTTCGTCGCCGTAATGGAGGGCGCCCGGGTAGACGGTTGACGTATCGCCGACGGTCAAAATAAAGCCGAAAGAAGTATCATTCGGTTCTAAACGGAAGATCCTTCCCGATTCCCAATAAGAATAAACGATCATGCCCGTTATGTCGAAGGCTTCGCGCGCAATGTAATGCAGTTTATCGGGCAAGGTATAAATACGTACGTCGGTCACGCTGTCCTCGCGTACGGTAAGGATAACGGAACCCGTTTTTGATGCGTAGTTGTTTTCGTCTTGCGGAGTAAACGACCACGTAAAGGAAAGACCTTCGCCGATTACAAATTCGTTTTCATTGTCCCAAACGATCTCTCCGAGCGTATCGCCGTCGGATAAAACAAGTTCCGGCAGGCCGTATTCATAATAGACGACGGAAGAATCGAATTGAGGGCGAACGAGCGGTTCGGCTTTGGAAATAACAACAGTAAGCCCCGCAGGCGTAGGATCGGCCAAAACGTAATCGAGAGAACTGAGTACGATCGGGTTTACCGTCACGGGATAGGGTGTCTCGGAGGCGTCTTTTGCGGCGATAACGCCGCCGTTTAAAGAAAAGGTCACTACATCGCCCGGGATAACGCCGAGTAAGTCGCCTCCCATTATTTCAACGACAGTCGTTCCGTCGTAACCGCGATCGATTGCCCGTAAGGTCGTCGCGTCGAGCGTGATCGTAGCCGGCGTGACGCTTGCCGGGTATTCGACGGTCGGAGTAGCCAGGACGTAGTCGTCGGATAAAGAAAAACCGACGGTCAACTTACTTGCGTCGACGTGCGCCGAATCGAAAAGGGCGGAAACGATGGTTGGCGCGGACGCCGTGCCGTTTTCCGTCGTGACCAGGTACGCGGACGTCGGGATCAAAGAAGCGCTTAATGTATTCGTTCCGTCGTACGTTTTTGTGAAAGAAACGCCGCTTGTCGGCGCGACGGATACGTTCGTTGGGGTGATGAAAGCGGAAAAGACGTATTCGAGCGCGTCTCCGGACGTGAAACGATAGTTGATCCGCGCGGTTGATTTCAATACGAATATGACCGTTACGGAAGTCGCGTCGGAAACGTGCGCGGAGTTATAAGCGCCGTTCGTCGGCGTGACTCCCACGTCGTCTGTCACCTGATAATCGCTTGTTGTCAGTGCGTTTACGTCGGCGGCTGTCGTGCCGTCGTACGATTTGGTAAAGACGTAAGAAGAAGCAATCGTTACGATCTTTTGGGTAATGGAACAACCTGTATATATAATGGTAGAAGAAGCCAAAGTAAAGTTGCTTTCGGTAACGGAAAAGACGGCCGTGACGGTCAGGTCCGAGCCGGCGTCCGATCGAGAGAAGGAGGCTCCGACGATCTGAACGACGGGCTGTTCGCCTTCGCATAGATCGTAACTGACTGCATACGTCGTTCCTTCGACAAAGTTCGATAGATCGATCGCATTCGTTCCGTCGTACGTTTTCGAGAAGGTAACGTCTTTAGGCGTAACGGATACGATGAGCGGAGTAATAACGATCTCGACTTGTCCGGTATAGACGTTGTGATTGGGCGCGGTGACCGTATAAGAGATGAGCGAACCTGTCGTGACGTTGACGTAAGAACCCGTGATCACCAGCGAATACGTTTCGTTGTTGACCGTCTGAACGGTAAAGTCTTCTGCCGTGAGGGTGTGCGACGAACCGTCGTAAGATATCTGCCAACCGTCGCTATGAGCGCAAGAAACGGATAGATCCGCGGCCGTTACCGTATATTCGTAAGGGACGATGGTCACGGAATAGTTATTGGTTCGGTCGTTCGTTTCTTCCGAGACGGTAACGCTTGCGGTTATTTCGTAATTACCGACGTTTTTCGTATCCGTTGCAGCGATGTCTTCGCCGCTTTTTTTATAAACGTAAGTCGGAGTAAGGATCTGTCCGTCGATCAGTCCGATGACGGAATAAGTGGGGCTGCTAACGGAAGATCCGTCGTAAACGTGCGTTTTGGCGGATTCGTTTTGTTCGTTTCCGGCAAAAAGGCGAATTTCGACCGTCAGACTTTTCGC
>CACXDF010000011.1 GCA_902766325.1 uncultured Eubacteriales bacterium
AAACGCAAATATAAAGATATCGCCGTTTTGGTAAGAACGAACGATATGGTCTCTTCGATCGCGGATGCTTTGAAAGAGAGGAACGTGCCGTATTACGTGGCGAAAGAGAAAAAGGACGTTTTTGCGGAAAGAGAAACCCTTATCGACTGTTTAAGGATCCTTTTGAACGATGAAAACGATATTCCGCTCGTTAACGTCCTGATCGGCGTATTCGGTTTCGGTTCGGAAGAATTAATGAAAATACGACTCTTTTCTCCCGACGTTTCTTATTCGGAAGCGGTGAGAAGATACGATGGAGAAAAAGAACTCGTCGAGAAGAGGAATGCCTTTGCCGAACGGATGGAACGGTGGCGGTTCTGCGCCGAATATATGTCCGTTGCCGATCTGATGCGCGAGATCGTCAAATCCGGTTACGACGCCGTTCTGATGAAAAACGGACGCATCGCCCGCATCAACGCCTTTATTCTGTTCGCCGAAAAGCAGGCGGGCAGCATGAGCGTGGGCGAATTCGTAGAGTACTACGACGAGATATACGACGGCAACACGCCGCCCGCGCCTCCTTCGGCCGTCACTTTGATCACTTCGCACGGAAGCAAAGGGCTGGAGTTTCCCGTGGTTTTCATGCCCTATATTTCCCGTCAGAGCGGCGGGAAAAACGGCGGCAAACAGATCCTGTGCGACCGCGAACTGGGCGTCGCCGTCAATCGTTTCGACGAAGAGGGACGTTCGACGCAAAAGACTTTTCCGTTGTACGTTATGGAAATGAAAAAGGCCGAAGAGGAAAAAGAAGGGGAGCTCAGACTGATGTACGTGGCCTTCACGAGAGCAAGAGAAGAGTTGATCCTGATCGGAGAGGAAAAAGCGTTTGAGAAAGAGAGCGAAGAAGCGACCTGCGTGATGGATTGGCTGACGTATACGAGGCGCAAAAACGGCGCTTTCGATCGCTACTTCTTTCCTTTGCCGCCCGCCCACGGACAGAAATCGGAAAAAACGGAGATCGTACCGAAAAAACTCGATTTCTCCGTTCTCGAAAAGACTTACGCTTACACGGAAGGAACGACTACGTACGCAAAGACCAGCGTGTCCGGCATATTGCAGAGAGAAGAGCGCGATCCGTCGATCCGCGTCGTCCGCAGAGACGGCGACGATATCGATATTCGGAGAGGGACCGCCATGCACGCTGTTCTGCGTTATATCGACTTTTCCGTACGAACGACGGAGGAAGTTCGTTTCGAGGTCGAACGGTTGCTCAAAGAAGGGCTGATCGCGGAGGAGGAAGCGGCTCTCGTCGATCACGAAAAGATACGCGGCGTCGTTTGTTCGCCCGATATGGCGGCATTACGCTCCTGCGTCTGTCACAGGGAGTATCCGTTCATCGCGTATGCGTACCCTTACGACGGGGCGGCGGATAAGATCCTTATTCAGGGCGTTATCGATCTGCTCGTCGAGCTGCCCGACGGTACGTTTATGCTTGTCGATTACAAAATGAGTCGTTTGGGAGCCCAAAAACTGAAAGAAAGATACTCCGAACAGATTTATTTATACAAGCGCGCCGTGGAAGAAATTTTGAAAAAACCGGTTTCGAGAGCCTTTTTGTATAATCTTAACAGCGGCGAAACGGTTTGTTTTTGAGGTCGTTTTTCGTCGCTTCCCGTCCTTTTTTGCGTAAAAAATAAAAAACGTATTGCAAAAAATTTTTTTTATGCTATAATTATTTCATAATCCGTGATTCAGGAGTAAAAGCGACATGTACGACATCCTTGATAAACTCTTCGACAAACTCGGCAATGCCTTTCTGACGAACGTTGATATGTCCGTCAAATTGGGCGTGATCGGCGGGATCCTGCTTCTTGTTATCTTTTGCGTTTGCCTCGGTCTTACGGCCGCCGGTAAGATCGCCAAATATACCAAGTTGCTGATTGCCGGTTCCAAAAAGATCGCATCGATGGAACCGATTACCGACGAGAACGTCGACGTCGTCTACGACGAGTTAAAAAAGCATCCCGACGCGGTTTCTTCCGGTTGGTCGCTTTTCATGGATCAAAGGGTCGGCGTGCCGTCCGACTACTTCCCGGCAAGGAACGTGCTTTCTTCTTCGGAATTCAACGGTAAGCGCACTCTCGGCAAGTCTCTTTTCGTTATTCTCGGCACTATTATTTGGGTGATTGTCGGCTTGCTCGGATATTACTACTGCACGAAGTTTAATCCGGCCGCTCTCGATACGAGTACCGCCGCCGGTATCATACTCGCTCTCGAATTTTTGATCATTCCCATCGGATTGTTCGTCATTTTCTGTTTGTCGCTCGATATCGTTTACGGAAAGAAGATCCGTCGTTTGTCGATGGCGTATACCAGTTTTTGCGAAATTTTGGACGAACGCGTCGTCGTCACGGATAAGGAAGAAGACGCTTTCGTCAGCGATAATCTGGCCGAGATCAATAAACGCGTGGAAGAGTTGATCGCCGGGCGTTTGGACGACGACATGATCGAGGTCATCACCGTTCCCAAGACGGTCGATCCCGTAGGAGAACAGATCCCCACGGTCGACGAAGTGTTGAAGAATATGGGCATCGAAGAAGAAAAGAAAGAAGAGCCCGCTCCCGCTCCGGCCCCCGTTGAAGAACCGAAAGAGGAAGAAAATCCGCTTACGCCCGAACAGGTCGCTTTGCTCGACGATACCTTAAGCAACGAAAAATTCGTGCGGTATGCTCTCGATAACGAAGAGATGATCCTTGATCTTCTGAAAAAGGCCGAAGAGCCGGAAGAACCCGCTCCGGAACCGGAAAAACTGGTCGACTTTTCAGACATGACCGAGGAACAAACCTACGAGTGGGTGGATGCCGTCCTGCATATCTGCGACGACGCTCTGTACGATAAGAATACCGATCCGGAAGATCTGGAGAATATGGGCGTGTTGCTTGATCAGGCATTGGCCGCGTTGGACGATCCTACCTGTCAGGCCGCGATCACCGATTATCTCGGTAAACTCGCCGACAAGTATTACAAACTTATCGGAGAATAATAAAATCGGCTCTAAGCCGATACGAATGCTGCGGCGGCGCCGGTATCGACGTTTCGCCGGTGTTCTTTTGCGGAGTGCTCGACAAGGCTCCGCATACTTATTTTAAAACGAAAGAAAAAAATAACACGTCGCCCTCAAAAGGCGACAACGAGGTTTTTGAATATATATGGCAAATAATTTTATCGAAGCGATCGTGGAAAGCGATCTTGAAAACAACGTTCACAAAGAGATTTTGACCAGATTCCCGCCCGAGCCGAACGGCTATTTGCATATCGGCCACGCAAAGAGCCTTTGCATCAACTTCGGGATCAAGCAAAAATATCACGGAAAGTGCAATCTCCGTTACGACGATACCAACCCGACCAAAGAAGACGTTGAATACGTGGAAAGTATTAAAGAAGATATCCGCTGGTTGGGATTCGAGTGGGATAAAGAGTGTTATGCCAGCGATTATTTCGAGCAGACGTACGAACTGGCGCTCAAACTTATTCGTCAAGGCGACGCCTATGTGTGCGATTTGTCCGCGGACGAGATCAGAGAGACTCGCGGCAGTTTGACCGAACCGGGCAAAGAAAGTCCTTACCGCAACCGTAGCGTAGAAGAAAATTTGCGTCTTTTTACCGAAATGCGCGAAGGTAAGTATCCCGACGGAAGCAAGGTGCTCCGCGCCAAGATCGATATGGCCAGCAGTAACCTCAATATGCGCGATCCCGTCATTTATCGCATTTTACGCGCAACCCATCATCATACCGGCGACGCGTGGCTTATTTATCCGATGTACGATTTTGCGCACCCGATCGAGGACGCGCTTGAAGGAGTGACCCATTCTATTTGCACGCTCGAATTCGAGGACCATCGTCCTTTGTACGACTGGGTGACCGAGCATTGCGGCTTTACCAATCCGCCGCATCAGTACGAATTCGCTCGTTTGAACATAAAAAATACCATTATGAGCAAGCGGTATCTGAAAAAACTGGTCGATACCGGCGTAGTGACCGGTTGGGACGACCCCCGTATGCCCACGCTCAGCGGTATGCGTAAGCGCGGCTATCCGGCGCAGGCTATCCGAGAGTTTTGCGCGATGGTCGGCGTTGCGAAGGCGAACAGCGAAGTCGATCCCGCCGTGCTCGAACATTGCGTAAGAGACGTGCTGAACGATACGGCGGACCGCGTGATGGCCGTGGAAGATCCGCTCCCCGTTATCATCGAAAACGCCGAAGGCGTAGAGGAGATCGCGGTACTCAACAATCCCAACCATCCCGAAGCGGGCATGCATACTATACCTTTCGAGAAAGAAATTTTTATCGAAAGAGCCGATTTCGCCGTCGTTCCTCCGCCGAAATATCACAGATTGGTCCCCGGCGGTATGGTTCGTCTCAAGGGCGCTTATATCCTCGAGTACGTCTCGCACGAAGAAGAAAACGGTCGCGTTACGCTCGTTCGTTGTAATTTGATCCCCGATTCCAAAGAGGGCGGCGTAAACGCTTCTATCAAGGTCAAGGGCGTGGTGCAATGGGTGCCGAAGCACGGCGCCGTCAAAGCGACGCTCAATAAGTACGAGAGTCTTCTTGTGGACGAGGTGGACGGCAACAAGCAATTCGACGACAGGATCAATCCGAATTCTCTCGAAGTGACGAAAGGCGCGTTGGTCGAACCGTGGATCATGGAAAAGGAAGAAGGGTCTTGCTTCCAGTTCATGCGCTCGGCTTACTATAAATTGGCCGAAAAGACGGAGAACGGATTGCTGTTTTATCGTATCGTCGGATTGAAAGACAGCTTTAATAAAAAATAAAAAGAGGATAAAGTAAATATTTACCTCTTTTTTGAAAAAAAACTCTTGAAAAAAAAATTCTTTGCATATATAATGTAAAGGACAAGGTCTGTCTTTGGGACGGTCCCAAAGAGGATTCGGGTATTCTTTTTGTAAGGAGAATAAGATGGCAGAAACGAACATGACCGATAAAAACCAGCCGGTTCGGACAGCGCAGTTCAACGCCAGCGTAGGGCAAGAACAGCTTTCTTACATTTGCGCTTATTGCGGAAAAGTTAATCCGATCGTTGCCGGAAAATGCTTGCGGTGCGGAAAAAGACGTCCGAGAAACGAATATCTTAACGTCATGAGTAAGTCCAAACAGGCGCAGAACTTCCGCGAAACGATGGCCACCGAAATGGCTCAGGCGGAATTGGAACGGAAAGAAGCGCAGGATATGCAACTGGTTCGGTTGGTGGAAGAACGTGTCGCCGACGAGAGAGCGCAGATAGAAGCTCAAGAGGCGATCAAACGCGAACAGGACGTGGACGCCATCCAGCGTCTTGCGGCGCGAGACGCGGCGCTCCGCGTTATCGAAGCTGAACGCAGAGCGGAAGAAGCCATCGCCGGCAAAGCGCGCGAGACCGAAGAGACCCTTCGCATCGAGCGTGAAAAAGCGCTGTATGCCGCCGCGCAGAAGATCGTGTCCGAACGCGCCGGTATCGAACAGGCCGCCGAAGAGAGGATCAACCTCGCTCGAGCCGAAATACAGAAAGAAGCAAACAGATCTCTTGCGGAGTCCGTAGACGCCGTGGAGAAAGACGCGGCAAGACGCGCCGTAATGAAAATAATCGCCGCCGAACAAAGCACGGAAGACCGTATTCGTTTGGAAAGAGAATCTTCCGAACGAGCGGCGATGGAAAGAATAAAAGAAGAGACCGAACGGATCACGCAATACGAGCAGGCTAAGCACGACGCCGAGAGAGAAGGTATCCAGCGCGCCGTGGAAGAGCGGCTGCGCGCCGAACGCGAGGTCTTCGGCCGCGGAGACCGAGCGCCCGCATATGCCGGCGCGCCGTATCCGGATGCGCAACAACAACATCCCCTTGCCGTACAACCTTTGGCCATCGTTCCTTATTTGAACGGTCAACAACCTCTTTATCAGTACGATCCCAATCAGCCGCGCGTTCTGTATAAGTTCGTGCCGGACGACGTGCAACAGGAAGAAGAGGATTATATCGACGAAGAGCCGCTTACTTTCGCGCCCAAAAAACAAAAGAAGGGCGGGGTGCGCTTCCTCGGATTTTTACAGATCATACTTTCCGCGCTCATCATTTTCTTCGCGTTCTTCAAAACGGAGATACTCGGTGTTGTCCTTTCGGGCGGCGGAGAACCCTTTGCGCAGATCAAACTGCTTATTGACGGATTGGCGTCGTTCGACATAATGAAGATGCTGTTCCCCATTTTGTGTACCGTTGTTATCGTCTTTGCCGCGCTTTCGCTTATTCAGGGTATCGTGCGACTTATTCGGGGCAAAATGGCCAAAAACGGTTGGGTGCTGAGTATGTTCCTGTTCCTGTTCGTATTGGGCGCTTACGGCGTGTTGATGTTCTTCGACGCGACCGTGGCCACGTTCGGAGGAACGGTTTGGCTTTTGTTGATCTATGCCGCAGCCTCGTTTATTATCCTTTTCGCCGCGATGATCGCGGAGATGGTCAGATCGCGCAGAAAGTAGTTTTTTGCGCATATACAAAATCGGTTTTTAAGGAGGCGTTTTATACGGCTCCTTTACCATAATCGGAGGTAAAAATGGACGCGCCTAAATATGAAAACGAGCGATTTGTGGATTATCGCGCCCTTTCCGACGCCGATTTTGTACGTAATCTCGATCTCCTTGCCAGCCACTATCATTCCGACTATATGCAGGGCAGAGGAATGCTGACGGCAAACGTCGACAGCTTCTTTTCGCGTAACGAGGATAAGAGTTACGTTGCGCCCGTTTATCCGAAAGAACCGCCGAGAACGATGAACTTCGTCGGATATTATACTCGCAGGACTTTCTTTTTGTTCTTGATCCTCGTCTTTTCGATCGTGGAACTGGTATACGTCGGTCTTTCGTACCTCAAGATATCGTTTGTGGAAAAATACCTTTATATGTTCGGCGACAAGGTGTCTTTTGTCGACGGCTTTTTGGGCGCGATCGGGCAAAAATCGGCATTATCGGCCCTGTTTTCCGGAGACGGGAAAATATTCGGGTATGCGATCGCCGCGTTTTCCGTCCTTTACGTCCTTCTTTCTTTGATCGCGGTCATTACGTCCGTATGCGCCTTGTGCGCGAAGAGAAAAGAAGACGGAACGTACAAAAAAATCGGTTTCGGTTGGATATCGATCGCGCAGGTCGCTTGCGCGCTGGGGATCGTTATTTGCGTGCTTATCGGTGATTTGAAACCGGTTTATACCGGGTGTGTTTTTGTGACAATCGTGCCCCTTTTGACCCTTGATTTTTCTATACTTTCTTACAAAAAACGCACGATTTCCGTTCCGGAAACGGCCATCGATAAGTACGGGAGGGTAAAAAAAGACTATCTCGACAGCGTGATCTGAAATCGTTAAATCCGATGTGTGCGGGGTCGAATTTCGGCCCTGCATTTTTTTTCCATCGTTTATCAAAAAAAAATTGGATTTGCTATTGATATTTTTTCTCGCCTATGTTACAATGTCATCGTGTAGTATAATATTTATATTATAAATTTTATACGTAATAGCAAAAAGGGTGGAGTCATGGCATCGAGATACGTTACTAAAGCCAAAGAACAAAGAAAAGCGGATAAAAACTATCGCAAGACGATGGCTACTCGTCAAGCTTACGCTATGGAAAACGCTCGGATGCTTGCCGCGGAGGGCAGCGCGTCTCCTTTGCGCGATAAAAAGTCCATCGAATACAATAACGCCGATCCGCTCGTAGGCGGGAAGATACAAGGCACCGAAGTCGACGCGAGTTTTGCCGCCGATATCCAAAAAATGAAGTTCTGCCGCAAGCCGGTAGGCTTTTTAATGTGGCTGTTTTATATTATTTTGCTCGTTGCGTTGGCCGCTCCGTTCGTATTGCCCAAATTGCAACTTGATCTGCCTATCAATGTCGATCAATACGTTGCCGTCTGTATGGAAACGGAACCGAAGGCCGTCGAAGAAGGTGGCAACGCCGAAGCTGTCGATGAAGACGACGACTCGGAAAGTGAAGAAAGCGAAGAAAACGCGGAAAACGCTTCCGCATACAGTTTGCTTCGCGCCGACGACGATGAAGAGCAGGCTGAAGAGGAAGAAGAGTCTTCCGAAGAAGAAGCCGGAGAAGAAAACGCCTCTGCGGAATTCGACGGCACTTTGTACAGCTTGAGCGATCCGCTTTTCGGTTGGATCAAGTTCGTTGCCGGAAAACTCGGTTTCGATCTGGAACTGGGAGAGTCCCCCTGGTACGACTCGCAGATATCCAAGGTGGAAACGGGCATGACGGATAAGATCGCGCCCATCGTCATTTTGGTTTATCCGCCGTTCATCATCCTTTACGCGATCCTGACGCTTGCGTTGATGATCCAGACTTTTATTTGCTTTGCTTCCAACGACAGAAGGATCTATCGTTTTACGGGAATACAAAACCTCGTTCTGTTTTTGAGCGGGGCTATCGTTTTGTTCGGGTGCTTCGTTTCCGCAACGGAGATCGACGCCGCGCTGGATTTCGGCGGGATCGTCAATTTCCTGATCGGTACCTTCACCGGAACGGGCGGTTTTACGGCGGGTTACTTGTTGCTCGGTATGGTCGCTATGCCGCTTATAGAATTGATCCTTTCGTTCTTCCTGTTGGAAAAGAAGTTGCGCGGCCGAGAAATAACGCAACCCATCGTAGTATATCACTACAAAGAGAAATAAGATTTTGTATCGCTAATCGGAGGATATAATGTCGAGAAGAAAAAGGAAACAAGAAGAGGAAGCTCGCCTCAGACAGCAGGAAATGATGCGTCGTCAGCAAATGATGGCGGGGCAGCAGTACGGCTACTATCCGCAGCAACCTATGAGTTACGGCTATATGAATAACGTGCCAAACGGCAATTTGCCGCCGCGCTTTATTCAGCTCACTCCGATTATTCAGCCGATAGCCATGGTGCCCTATGCGACGCAAAGCCAGCCCGTTATGTATAACGACCAGGGATTCGACGACTTCGGAGATTTTTCCGGAGACGACTTTTTTTAATCGATAACGAGAGGATATAGAAGTAATGAAAAAGAACAGCGGGAAAAACGAAACGGTAGAGACGATCGATACCCCCACCTATACGCAAAGCGCTCCCATGCGCGGCTTTTCCATTTACAATTCGGAAGGCGATACGTATTATAAGAGCGAGGTGGAGAGGGTAGTTAGCGAACTCCGCCGAGAACTGTATCCCGCCCCGGAACAGACCTATCCCGAATTGGCCGTGGCGCCCCGCGCCGCGAAGAAAGAAGATCTCGGCGAAAAACCCATGCGCGGTTTTCCGTTGGTGCTCATTTTGATCCTCAACGTGCTTGCGCTCGCCGTGATTGTGCTCGGATGCTTTGATATCGGCTCTTTCGGTAATATGATCGCCGTATTTGTAAAAGAACCCGTAAACGGCGGCGCGCAGTCCGTTTCTTTACTCGACGGTTTGTTCGGAGAATTGGCCGGATTGGGTATGAGCCTTAAGTCGCAATTGGATTACTCTGTTAACGCAGATTCGACCACTACGATCCTTTTGATCGTTTTTGCCGCGGCCGGCGCGCTCGTAACGCTGTTTTCGTTCGTGCAGGTTATCGTATCCATCGTCGCTCTTGCGATCAACAAGCGCGGCGGTAAGAAGCGCGCTCGCTTCGGCGTCGTCGCTTTCTTATCTATACTCGGTTTGGTTGCCGCTTTGATCGGTCTGATCGGTCTGAAAGCGCAGATCGGCTTCGGAGACTTTTGCAGTTTGGTCCTTCCCAAAGAACTCGGCGAGTACGGTTTGGTTCGGGCGGACGAAGGCTATACGCTGTACGGTGGGTACGGGCTCTACGCGTTGGTGGTCGTACCTGTTCTGACGATGCTGCTTTCTTTATGCGTAGGCAGAAAGAAGAAATAGGGGGAGAAGATGTATCGTAGAGTGGCAAAAAGCAAAGCGCCTATGGCGCAACGGCAAGTTCCCGCTACGACGGGACTGGTTTACGGCAGAGTCAACGGCGGTCCCGTTCCCGCGCCGACGCCTTTTCGGGGCACGGTCATGCCGACGGCGAGTATGGGAATGAAAATGGATATGAATATGAACGTATACGGACAGACCCGTCCTTCGTACGGATACGGAGATTTGGGACTGGACGACTACAGAGCATTGCATTATTATGGCCTGGACGGCTTTGATAATATTGATTTTTAGGAGAATATGACGGTGAAAAATATAGAAGCACCCAAGACCGAAAATGCCGAAGACTTCGGATTCGTCGGATACAGGGACTACAAACAAAGCGACTTTTATAAGCGGTATGAGGCCGCGCGCGCAAAGATGCCCGCGCAGGTGTACGCGGAGGTCACGAAAGATCAACCGGACGTTGAACCGCAAAAAAGGTGCGGAGTCGGCCGCTCGGTCGTCGTCATTATTTTCGGATTGATCTATATCGCGCTCAGCGTGATCGGATATTTTTTGAACACGACGAGTTCCGTTCTCGGCAGTTTGTTTTCCGTTTTTAACGGAAAGGACGCCGTGACGTGCGTACTCGATATGGTGGAAGGCGGCTTGTCGATCGATATCGATACGATCGGCGCTATCGCCGTACTGGTTTCGATCGTTCTGGTGCTTTTTGCGGTAATAGGCGGGATCGTCGCCGCTGCAAGAGGACGCGGGATCGGTAAGCTGATGAAGACGGGTTGCGGACTGATGTTTTTATGCGTAGTCGCGGCTTTGGCAATCGTAATCGTGCGCAGGTTGGATGCGACTATCGGTCTGGCGGCGCTTGTGATTATCGGAGGTATTATGACGATATGCGTCATAACCGCCCCGAAGAAGATAAAGGAGAGGAAGTAATGGCCGGTCAAAAGATCAACTGGTGGGA
>CACXDF010000012.1 GCA_902766325.1 uncultured Eubacteriales bacterium
AAATGGTGCGGTTAAAGGGACTTGAACCCTTACATCGGAGATACAGGAACCTAAATCCTGCGTGTCTGCCAATTCCACCATAACCGCATATCAAATATGATATCAAGCAATAATTATTATAACCGTCGTAAAGAATTTGTCAACATAAATAGCGTCGCGTGTAATATCTTTTCTTGCGCGTATTTCAGGCGGGAGATGGCGCCATCGATCAAGGTATAAAAGAAGATGAACGCGCTTTGTCTTAATCCAATCTTAAAATATAAAAAAATTTTTTAAATATATTATGTTTGTAGGACATTTGTTGGACAGGCCTGTTTATAATGAAGTCAAGAAAGCCGAAAAGAGCGTTTGGTTGTCGCTCGACGATCGTAAGAGGGTCGTTAAAGTCGGATTTTGATAAATGGGAACGAATGAATCTGATGATATGCTTTTGTCCGGTGGGGTAGACTTTTACTCCGTTGTCTACTCCCTCCGGTAGAAGGCGGGCTTTCTTAAATCGCTATCAAACGGCATATAGGCCGAAAAAAAGACAGTCGCGAGGCTGTCTTTTATCTTGTGCGTTCAAAAAAATCAGCGGCAGATGATTTTCCCTTTTCTAGAAAGAACGGCGCGGGCGAAGTCCTTTTCGGTGTCGATCGTCATATCGTCGGGGAAGAGAAGACCGCAACCGAAATCTTCCGGTCTATGGAAGTCGCTGCCGCCGATGGGGATCAGGTTATATTTTTCGGCCGTTTGGGCGGCGAGGTCGTTTCTGTTTTCATGGCGGACGTGACCGTTATAGGCTTCCAAAAAATGCATGAGCGTAAAATCGAGCTGTTTTACGTTATCGGTGCGGAAGGGGTGCGACTGTCCGCATATCCAGCCGTTTTGATTACAGAGGTCGAAAAAGTCTTTTTGCGTGCGGTAGAGGATATTCAGACCGAAGTCATCCAGCTCATCGGGCGTGACGCCGTATACGAGCAGTTCGGAATATTCCGGTTTTTCTTTGGTGTATTCATCGCCGGCAAGGCACATTTCCAAGCCCAAGAGGACTTTTATACCATACTTTGCGCAATGTTTTTTGAGTGAGCGGTATTCTTTCAGAAAGCGCGATACCCAGTTTATTTTCCGGCCTTTGTAATAGGTTCGGAAATTGGTCAGATTAAAGTGATTGGTGACGACGATGCCGGTATATCCTGCTTTGGCATAGATTTTGGCGACGTTGCGAGTGCTGACTTGTCCGCAACCGCTTCCTTTTTTCGTGTGTAGATGCGTTTCCCATTTTTGCATAGCGACGATAACCTCACCGCATAGTATACATGATTTAACGGGAAAAGGAAAGAGAAGATTTAAAAAATACTTGAAGAAAAGGCGATTTTTTGGTATCATTATGTATATCGTTTCGGAGGGTGGAGAATGAAAGAACAGCAGTTACTGTACGAACGCAACTTTTTGAGCAAATACGCCCAAAAAAGCGAAGAAACGAAAGGCAGATTAAAAGAGATCGAGCCCTGTCCCATACGCACCGAGTATCAGCGCGACCGAGACAGGATCATTCATTGCCGAGCTTTCCGCCGACTGAAACATAAAACGCAAGTATTCCTCCGTCCGTCCGACGACCACTTCCGTACCCGTCTTACGCATACGCTCGAAGTAACGCAGATCGCTCGTACCATTTCTCGAGCGCTTCTTCTGAACGAAGATTTGACCGAGGCGATCGGCCTTGGACACGACTTGGGGCATACGCCGTTCGGCCATGCCGGAGAACGGGTGCTCAACGCCCTTACCGGGCACTTTAAGCACAACGAGCAGAGTCTGCGCGTCGTAGACATATTGGAAAACGACGGCGCGGGTCTGAACCTTACGTACGAAGTAAGAGACGGCATTCTGCAACACAAGAGCAGCGGACACCCCTGCACGTTAGAAGGGAAAGTCGTTTCTTACGCCGACCGTATCGCCTATATCAATCATGATATCAGCGACGCTATCCGCGCGGGGGTACTCAAAGAAAACGAAATACCGCTGGAGTATCGGGAATACTTGGGGTACTCCAAAGGCGCGCGTATAGATACCTTGGTACGCGACGTCATCGCAACAAGCTATGAAAAGCCGGTCGTATCGCTCAGCGATAAGGGCGACTATTATATGAATAAACTGCGTGATTTTATGTTCGAGCGCGTTTATTTCAATCACTTCGGCGAAGTGCTTTTACAAAAAGCCGACCGTATGCTTTCTATGCTTTACAAGTATTATATCACCCATCCCGACGAAGTGCCTTCGCCTGTGCAGACCGATAATATCACCGTGCTTGTGTGCGATTATCTTGCCGGAATGACCGATAATTATGCGATAGATACGGCAAGAAGGATTTTCTTGCCCGATTATAACTGATTTTTTGTGAGGAATAATGACCGATTTAAGTCAATTGAACGACGCGCAAAAAAAGGCCGTCCTCGATACCGAGGGGCCCGTTCTCGTCTTTGCGGGAGCGGGGAGCGGCAAAACGCGCGTGCTTACGTACCGTATAGCCCATCTGATAGATGATCTCCACGTCAATCCGTGGAACATCCTTGCCATTACCTTTACCAATAAGGCCACCAATCAGATGAAAGAACGCCTCGGCAGTATGCTCGGCGATAATTCCGTCTGGATATCCACCTTTCACTCGCTTTGTGTTAAGATACTTTTTCGCTACAGCGAAAAAATAGGATACACGCCCGGATTCAGCATCTACGACGAATCGGCGACAAATCGTCTTATGACGAGGATCTTGCGAGAGAAGCATCTGGAAGACGACAAGGATAAAAACAAGTATGCGTACCATATCAGTCTTGCAAAAAACGCCGGTCTCGGCCCGGACGAATACTTCAATCAGATCCGTGCGACCGAAAAGGACGCTATGCTTATCTCGGAGATATACGAGCGTTACGATCAGTA
Source organism: uncultured Eubacteriales bacterium (assembly GCA_902766325.1). Lineage (GTDB taxonomy): Bacteria > Bacillota > Clostridia > Christensenellales > DTU072 > CAG-1782. Next base: position 2,917 of record CACXDF010000012.1, read on the forward strand.
CTTGAAAGAGAACAACGCGATGGACTTCGACGATCTTCTTATGAAGTGTTACGAACTGCTTGCCGATCATCCGGACGTAAGAGCTTATTACGCCGACAAATTCCGATATATCCACGTTGATGAATTTCAGGATACGAACGGTATTCAATTCGAAATTTTGAAACTGCTTGCGTCCAAATGGAATAACGTCTTCGTCGTCGGAGACGACGATCAAAGCATCTACGGCTGGCGCGGCGCGGACGTTCGCAATATTCTTGATTTTAACAAAACATATCCGAACGCCAAGACGTACAAACTGGAGCAGAATTACCGTTCTACGCAAGCGATCCTCGATAACGCGAACCGCCTTATCAAAAATAATACCGTCCGCAGCGAGAAAACGCTTTTTAGCGACGGCGAAAAGGGAAAGGCCGTCGAATACTCTTTATATTCGACCGATTATGAGGAAGTCGATAACGTAATAAGCAAAATCAATGGTCTTAAACGTATCAACGGATACCAAAATAAGGATTTTGCTATACTTGTGCGAAATAACGCCTTGACTCGTTTGTTTGAAACGAATCTGGGCAAAATGGGTATAAAATACAAAGTGTTCGGCGGGTTTAAATTCTTCGATCGTAAAGAAATATTGGACGTGCTCGCTTATCTCCGTATTTTGGTCAACCCGTACGACGGCGACGCGATCATGCGCGTTATTAATATGCCCAAGAGAGGAATAGGCGATACGACGGTGGAGCAGATCGCCGAACTTGCCGCGCAAAAATCGGCTTCGCTTTTCGATATCGTCGTTGATATCGACTCCATGCCGTTCAGTGCCGGAGTCAAACAAAAAGTGTCCGCTTTCCGAGATCTAATCTTTGATCTGAAGCGCGCGCAAAACAGCATGGAGCTGCCTCAGTTCTGTGAATACCTTGTAAAAAAAGTCGGATTCGAGTTGTATTATCGTTCGACAGGAAAGGATGAAGACGAGAATCGCTGGGATAACATCGAAGAATTTTTGACCTATGTCGCCGAAAACTATGAAGAAGAGTCTACGGTAGAAGATTTTTTACATACCGTACAGCTCAACACGGAAAAGAGCGAAGACGAGTCGGACGACGACTTTTTGACCATTGCCACTATGCATGCCGTCAAAGGACTTGAATTCCCGGTCGTGTTTATCGTCGCTTGCGAAGAGGGTGTTATCCCGTCTTCGCAAAGCCTGCGCGAAGCGAACGGCGTTGATGAAGAAAGACGCGTTATGTACGTCGCCATGACGAGAGCGAAAGAACTCTTGTACGTTTCCGCCGTAAAAGGATTCCGTCGTAAGTATAATCGTAACGAAGCGGC
>CACXDF010000013.1 GCA_902766325.1 uncultured Eubacteriales bacterium
CCTTCGATGGAAGAGAGCTTTTCTCCGACGAAAGAAGATATCTCGCGGAGAGTCTTTCCTTCCAAACGGATAGACAGATCGTAAGTTCCGCTCATAAGGTAAACGGCCTTGACTTCGTCGAACGCGGCGATCCTGTCGGCGAAGGAATCAAAACCGCTTCTTGCTTGCGGCGTGACTTTGACTTCGATGAGCGCGCTGACGCTGTCTTCGTCGATGATCTCGGGATTGAGTACGGCGGTATAGCCGAGGATAGCGCCTTTTTGTTCCAGTCCGCGCACAGTCGCTTCTACCGTGTCTTTATCGGAGCCGACCATTACGGCCAGTTCTTCGGCCGAATAGCGGGCGTCTTCTTGTAAAAGAGTAAGGATCTTGGTTTCGATGGTAGTCATGATTACCTCCTGATTTCTTTATTCATAATAAAATTCGCTTTCGAGCATGGCGCACAGCGCGTGATAGACGGGCAGGTGCATTTCTTGTACTTTATAGGTCTCCGTTTCGGGCACGGCGATCGTTACGTCGCTTAGTTCGCTCAGTTTCGACGGCTTTGCTCCGGTCAAAGAAACCGTGACGAGACCCATCGCCTTGGCAAGCGTCGCGGCGAGAACACAATTCCGGCTGTTTCCCGACGTGGAGATGGCAAGGAGCACGTCTCCTTGTTTTGCCGCGCCGAAAAGGGACTGTGCCAGCGCCGCGTCGGGCGCCGCGTCGTTCTCGTACGCGGAGATAAGCGACGAGTTCTCGTTCAGGCAGAATACCGGCAGAGCTCTTTCCAGGTGTTCGGCCAGATATTCTCCGTCCTCGCCGAGTAACGAAAGTTTATCGCGCATATCGTCGGTCACGGGGCGGGGAATACGAAAACTTTTTCTTAATTCTCCCACGATGTGCCGGGCGTCGGCGTCGCTTCCGCCGTTGCCGCACGTATATACGGCGTGTCCTTCGTATAATGCGTCGTATAGTGCTTTATAGGCTTCCAAAACATATTCTTTGGCGGCCGAAAGCGCAGGATAACGCTCGATAAGCGTATTTAATATTTCTTCCGTGCTTGGTTTCATTCCGCCTCCATCGCCGCTGAAATCGCGGCATAGTCGCCGATGTTTTCGTTAAGAAGCGCCGGCTTTATTTTGCACACTCTCGCCGCATGGGAGAGAGATTCTTTCTTGATTTCTTTATACATCGTCGGGTCGAGCAGACCGTGGCTTCGCATATAAACGCCGCCGATCACGACCGTCTCGGGATTGAGTACGTCGATCAGGACGGCAAGGCCCTTGCCTAATATCCGACCGCTCTTACTGTAGACCGCCAGGCAGTCCTTATCCCCTTTAAGGGCCAATTCGGCGATCAACTTGGCCGTGATGTTATCTTCGTTCCCGGCCGCCTTAATTAGGGCGCAATCGGGCTTTTTTCGGGCGAGTTCCTTTCCCAGGTCCGCGATACCGCTTCCGCTGCAAAAACTCTCCCACGCTCCCTTCTTGCCGTAATGGACGGGGCCGGAAGAGGCCATACGCACGTGTCCGACTTCTCCGGCGTTGCCGTTTGTTCCGGAATACAACTTACCGTTCAGTATCAGTCCCGCGCCGAGACCGGTACCGAAGGTCATAAAGACCATATTTTTCGTTCCTTTTCCCGCGCCGAAGCGCCATTCGGCTAATGCCGAAGCGTTGGCGTCGTTGAGAAGTTTAGCCTTAAATCCGGTTTTTTCTTCAAAAAACCGTACGATCTCTACGCGCTCCCATCCCGGCAGGTTTGGCGGACCGAGCACAATACCCGCTTCTTCGTCAAGCGGACCGCCGCAGCTTATGCCGATCTTACCTTCGCCGCATCGTTTTATCATAGGCGAAAGAAATCCGTAAAGCCTGCTCAGCACTCCGTCGGGGTCGTTTTTCGGTGTGGGAAACGATTCTTTTTCCAAAATCTCGATCTCACCGCCCGCGACTTTCGCCGTCGTCACAGCGCATTTTGTTCCCCCGATGTCGATACCGTAATAAATCACTCTTTTCTCCGCTTAACAGATCGTTATACTAATAATAACACATGTATTTGAAATATACAAAGTATTTTTTCAAAAACCTTTTTCGACGGTAAAAAATATAAAAAAATAACCGCCCCAAAGGCGATTACCCATATATTAACTTTCTTAGCACGTTTACCCGACTGACGGAAAGGAATAAGAGTAAGAAGCACTCATTCCAAGTTGTTGGTTAATTTAGACTCTCGGCATTA
>CACXDF010000014.1 GCA_902766325.1 uncultured Eubacteriales bacterium
ATTAACTACGGCAAGACGCACGGCGTGCCTATCGGGCCCGGTCGCGGCAGCGGCGCCGGAAGTATCATCGCATACGCCATTCATATTACCGAGATCGACCCGCTCAAGTACGGACTGATCTTCGAGAGATTTTTGAACCCCGAAAGACAGACCATGCCCGACTTCGATATCGACTTCTGTTCCGACCGTCGTGAAAAAGTCATCGAATACGTGCGAGAAAAGTATCATCAGGATCACGTTGCGCAGATCATCACCTTCGGCATGATGAAGAAGAAAAACGCCATCAAGAACGTGGCCAGAGTCTATAAAATACCTTTTGCCGAAGCCAATGCGCTGGTCAAGAATATTCACGACAACGACAAAAAGATACATATCCCCAACTTGCTCAATCCCCAAGATCCGGCAGCCGTGCCGGAACTTATCGAGATGTATAATACCAATCCGACGTACAAGGAGGTCCTTGACCTCGCCGCCGAGATCGAAGATATGCCCAGAGACCGCGGCAAGCACGCCGCCGGCGTTATCATCTGCAGTAAGCCGGTCGCGGAAGTCGTCGCGCTGTCGAGGAACGGAGAGGATATCACCACGCAGTTCGATATGACCGAATGCGAAGAATTGGGTCTTCTGAAAATGGATTTTTTGGCGATAGAAACGCTTACCGATATCGATAGGTGCGAAGAGCTGATAAAGAGATACCGTAACGTCGACATTGACTTCGACAAGATCGGATATGAAGATCAAGAGACCTACAAAATGATCGGTACGGGCGACTGCGACGCCGTATTCCAGCTTGAAAGCGCGGGTATGAAAAACTTTATGAAGCGCCTGAAACCGACGGTCATAGAAGAAATAATCGCCGGCGTTAGTCTGTATCGACCGGGTCCTATGCAGTATATCGACACCTACGTCGAGAATAAGCAGCATAAAGATAAGATCGACTACCGTCATCCCAAGCTGGAGCCGATCCTCAAGAATACCTACGGCGTTATCGTATATCAGGAACAAGCAATGTTCATCACCCAGGCGCTCGCCGGGTACACCATGGCGCAAGCCGATAACTTCCGTAAGTTCATCAGTAAAAAGAAGGTCGAACAGATCCCCGAACAGCGTAAGCGTTTCGTCGATGGGTGCGTAGCCCACGACGTGTCGGAAGAGTTCGCGCTGACCATTTGGGATGAATTGGAAAAGTTCGGTGCGTATGCCTTTAATAAGTCGCACGCCGCGGCGTATTCGGCTCTTACGTATCAGACGGCTTATTTAAAGTGCTATTATCCGCTCGAATTTTTCTGCGCCGTTATCAATAACCGTATCAATAAGCCGGAAGACACCGGTAAGTACTTACGCGTTATCAAGGAACATAACATAAAAGTGCTTCCGCCCGATATCAACCACAGCGAAGGCCTGTTTATTCCGGAAGGGGACGCCATACGCTACGGTCTCGTGTGTATCAAAAACGTAGGTCGCGCCGCAATCGACGCCGTCGTTAAAGAACGTAACGAAAACGGCCCCTTTGCCGACTTCTCCGACTTTGTGCGACGCGCTTCTTCCGACGCGCTCAACAGGCGTATGCTCGAAAGCATGATAAAAGGCGGCGTGTTCGACTGCTTCGGACACAACCGCGCCACCATGATGATGAATTACGAAAAGATACTGGAAATGGAAACCAGTAACCGTTCTCTCTTAAACGGCGGACAGATGTTCTTCGACTTTATGTTGCAGAGCGAATATAAGTACAAAGAGGTGCCGGAAAGTAAGATGTCCCGTCTGCAACTGGAAAAAGAAGTTCTGGGCAGATATATTACCGGACACCCGCTCGACGGACACGAAGAAGAGATGAAATCTTTTACGTTCGACTCCACCATGTTCGTGCCTATCGAAAAAGAACCGGACGAAGAATTCGAGGAGGAGGGTGAAGAAAGTCCGGAAGAATACCCGGTCAAGAACGGAGACAGCGTTTATTTCGGCGGGATACTGAGCGACGTCGTCGTTAAAGTCAACCCAAAGTCCGGTAAAAAATGGGCGGCGGGCGTATGCGAGGATCTGAACGGCAGTTTTGAAGTGGTCTTTTTCGGTAACGCTTACAATTCTTACAAGGATCTCATTAAAGAAGACGCGCTCGTCAAGATCCGCGGTAAGGTCTCCATCGCCGAAGGCGGCAAGCCGAAGATCGAAGCGCAAAACGTGTACGGTTGGGGTTTGGAAGAGAAAGAAACGGTACGCGACGAACGTATCCTGTGCATTCGCATCGACAACGATATCGATATGTACCAAAAAGTTATGGATCTGCTCGCAAAATATCGCGGCGACGGTTGCGCTGTCAAAGTGCAAATGGACGGCAAACTGTACAATCTTAATTTCACCGTTATGGGCGTGGACAGCTTAAAGAACACGCTTATCGGCGTGGTCGGATATCAGAACGTCAAGATCCTTACGCCGCAATGATCTTTTTATAAAGAAAAGCGCCGCGCAAAGCATTATTACGCCGCACCCGACGGCGCCGATAACAGGATAAAACGCAGCGATCAATTTTTCAAATCCGAAACAGGATATTCCCAAAGCAAGCGTTGCTACAAGCAACGCTTTTTTGACGTCTCCGCCCGCCGAAACAAAGCAGGTTCCGTTACAGGTCGTATACATAGAGACGTAAAGAATAACAAGACCAAAGGTTCCCAAACCGACCTGTTCGGCCGCCGACATCATAGGAAACAATTCATTTTCTTTATCGAGGCAGAGCAGAAAAACGACGATAAGAAGGGTGGACAGGATCAAGCCGGAAATAACGGCGACAAGAACGCTCTGTTTTTGCGAAAAGCCTTTAACGGACGCCGCGATAAAAAAACCGCCCGTCAGCATATTCATACCCGCGTAAGTCGCCGAAGAAAGCGGACTGAATCGGCCTTGCGGAGCGGTAATATCCGTTTTGAAAAAGACGGCGAAGAGCATGACGAGAATGGCGATCACGCACAGAAATGAGATCGCGCCCATGGCTTTTTTATGAACGAAGAGGGTCGCAAGAGTCAGGGCGACGGTCAGGACGGCTCCGCCGTGAATGCCAAACAAAGCATAGACTACCTCTTCGCAAGCGGCTGTCGTCGTACAAAAGACGAGAACGTTCGCCGCCGTTATTAAAAACAAAAGAACCTTTTTGCTTTTTCCGAAATAAGCGTAAATACCGCCTTCCGCCCGACTCATTTCGCAAAACAAATAAGCGAGCAGTCCGAGGATAACGCCGGCAAGCAGGGGCGTGAAAGCATTCGCTCCCGAAAAATACAGCAAGATCTCTTTACCCGACGCAAAACCGGCTCCTATGACCGTGCCGACAAACCCGAATGCGACCGCAATGCTTTTCTTCATCATAAAATATATATGCGCGGCGAGAGGTTTTAACAAAAATTATTGATTTTTAACGTGAGTTGTGATACCATAAAAATAATATTTTTATATTGAGGTATTTTATGGCAATCACCAAGATCAATAAGAAAGTTTATTTTTACAACGGAAAACGGATCAAAGAAGGGCAGATCCCGTCTTTGGATTACGAAAACGCCTATAAAGGTACGATCGCGTACGGGATCTTAGACGCGCATAATATCAACAAGCCGACGGTAAAAGGCGGCGCGTTGAAAATAAAATTCGACTGTATGGCCAGTCACGACATCACTTACGTCGGCATCATTCAGACGGCGAAAGCCAGCGGATTGAAAAAATTCCCCATTCCGTACGTCCTTACCAATTGCCACAACAGTCTTTGCGCCGTGGGCGGCACTATCAACGAGGACGACCACGATTTCGGGTATTCCGCCGTCAAGAAGTACGGCGGTATTTTCGTGCCTCCTCATCAGGGTGTTATCCATACCTATATGCGCGAACGCATGGCCGGCTGCGGAAAGATGATCCTGGGGAGCGACTCTCATACCCGCTACGGCGCGCTCGGTACCATGGCCGTAGGAGAAGGCGGAGGAGAACTGGTAAAACAGCTCCTCGGCGACACTTACGATATTAAGTATCCCGACGTCGTCGGCGTAGAACTGATCGGAAAACCCCGTAAGGGCGTCGGTCCGCAGGACGTGGCGCTCGCTATTATCAAAGAGACCTTTAAGTGCGGTTTCGTCAAAAATAAGGTGATGGAGTTTTTTGGGAGCGGTCTGAAAAATCTGCCCATCGAATTTCGTAACGGTATCGACGTTATGACGACGGAGACGACCTGCCTTTCTTCTATTTGGGTGACCGACGGAGAAACGGAAAAATATCTTACCGAACACGAAAGGGCAAACGAATTCAAGAAGCTCGGACAAGCCGAACTTTGTATGTACGACGCACTTTTGCGCGTCAACCTTTCTAAGATCGAACCGATGATCGCCCTTCCGTTCCATCCCAGCAACGCGTATACCATCCGCGAATTGAAGGCGCACCCGTACGAAATACTGAAAGCCTGCGAAGAAGCCGGACAAAAGCTGCTCAAAAAAGGCGAGTTCCGTTTAACCGATAAAATCGTCGACGGAAAGATCGTCGTCGACCAAGCCGTGATCGCCGGCTGCGCGGGCGGCACTTACGATAACCTGGCCGAAGCCGCTTCCATTTTGGACGGAAAGTTCATCGGCGGCAAGCTGAATATGAGCGTTTATCCGGGTAGCTTACCCATTTATCTCGACCTTGCCAAGAAAGGATATTTGAGTAAGTTTATCGAAGCGGGCGTTACCGTCAAGACGGCGTTCTGCGGACCTTGCTTCGGAGCGGGCGACGTCCCCGCCAACTGCGGTCTGTCTATTCGTCATACCACTCGTAACTTCGAGTCCCGCGAAGGCAGTAAGCCGGGAGAAGGTCAGCTTGCGTGCGTAGCGCTTATGGACGCGAGAAGTATCGCCGCGACCGCCGCAAACGGAGGCGTGCTTACCGGCGCGGACGAGATCGAATACAAATATGTGAAAAAGCCGTTTAAGTACGACGGAAAGGTCTATAAAAATCGTATCACCGATTGCTTCGGTAAAGGAGACGGTTCTTTGCCGCTCAAATACGGTCCCAATATCGCGGACTGGCCGGAAATGCAATCGCTGACGAAAAACCTTCTGATGAAAGTGGTGGCGGTTATCGACGATCCCGTGACTACGACGGACGAACTGATCCCCTCGGGAGAAACGAGCAGTTATCGCAGTAACCCGTTACGACTTGCCGAGTTCGCGCTCAGCCGTAAGCGCCCCGATTACGTCGGCAAGGCAAAAGAGGTCAAAGCGGATGAAGAAGCCCGTAAAAACGGAGCTATGCCGCAGGAATACGCGGACGCGCTCAAGATCGCGGGCGTGGAAGGAGACGCAGAGATCGGAAGCGTAATTTATGCCGTCAAACCGGGCGACGGAAGCGCGAGAGAGCAGGCGGCGAGTTGTCAGAGAGTGCTCGGCGGCGTAGCCAACCTCGCGAA
>CACXDF010000015.1 GCA_902766325.1 uncultured Eubacteriales bacterium
ATTGATGCGGATGGTGTGGTATAATCTGATCGGAAACGCCGTTAAGTATTCTCGCCGGGGCGGAAAAATCGGCATAAAAATAGAACAAGGCGAAAAAACGCTCGTTACCGTCCGGGATAACGGCATCGGCATCGACGAAAAGGATCTCGTGCATATTTTCGAGAAATTTTATCAGGCGGATAAATCCCGTTCTTCCGGTAACGGCCTCGGACTCGCGCTCGTCAAAAAGATCGTGGAGCTTCATAAGGGAAGAGTATGGGCGGAAAGCAAGCCCGAAGAGGGCACGCGATTCTTCGTCGAATTCTAAATATAAACGGAGTCGAAAATGCCTAAAGGACTGGAAATAGAAAAGAAGTATCTCATCGCTTATCCGGACGCGGACACGCTGCTGAAAAGGGGCGCCGTCGTCAAAGAAATAGAACAGACTTATCTCGTGTCGGACGTCGGTTCCGAACGGGTGCGCCGGACGACGATAAACGGCGTTACGACCTATACTCACACCCTGAAAAAAAAGATAAAAGGTATCGTTCGGACCGAAGACGAAGAAATCGTTTCGGAAGAAGAATACGATCGACTGCTTTTACGCGCCGATCCCGCTTGTTTAAATATAAAAAAACTCCGCTACGTTTTGCGTGAAAACGGTTTTTGTTACGAAGTCGACGTTTTTCCGTTCTGGCAGGACAAAGCCTTTTTGGAAGTGGAGCTCGAAAACGAAGATATTAAGGTCGTTTTACCCGATTTCGTTACCGTTTTGGCAGACGTCAGCGAAGATAAAAATTATACGAATCACGCCCTCGCCAAACGTCTGAAAGCCCGATCGAAATTTAATTGAGAATTTAAAAAATTCCACCTTGATTTTTCCTCGCGTGTATGTTATATTATTTATAGCTGTCTTTCTGTATGCTTTTCACGCGCACGTGAGTGCGTATAGAAGAGACAGAGCACAAGATTTGCGGAAACAGGGAGGTTTCTTAAAATGAGAAAAGAAAGCAAGACTTTCGCAATGCGCGCCTTACTGGTGCTTACGGCGGTATGCCTCGTTTTGTGTATGCTCGTTGCATGTAACAAAATAGGCAACGTCGAATCCATCGAGGTGGACGAAGAAAGCAACGCCGGCTATTATATGCTGGAAGGCTTTAACATCTCCACGCTGAGACTGCGCGTCAATTACGAAGACGGCACCCCGAACTACATCAACGTAGAAAAGTCGATGTTGACCACCGCCGCTCAGAACGAATTGAAGACCGGCGGACAAAAGGAGATCACGATCAACTACAAAGGCAAAACGACCACCGTTTCGTTCTACCTTGCCGCGGAAGGAGAACAGGTCGTCGAAGTCACCTTTAAGGACGTGAACAACAATAAGATCACGTCGGTAAAGACCCTCGTCGGCGGCAGCGTGGTGGATAAGAAGCCCGAAGCGCCCGAAGTCGAAGGGCAGTTCTTCAGTAACTGGGTGGACGCCGACGATAAGGTCGTCGATCTGAGCAACGTTCAGACCAGCATCACCGTTTGGGCCTCTTATACTTCCACCGCGCAAAAGTATACCGTTCGTTTTATTGACTACAAGGGCAACACCGTCAAAACCGATTCGGTGACCGCGGGCAGTAGCGTTTACGCGCCTACCTATAACAAGCCGGCCGAGATCGCGTCTTATACCTGGAATACGAACTTTCCCATCACGGTCACCGGCGACGTTACCGTCAACATGTCGGCGACCTATCAGTATTATTCCGTAGACTACGCCTACGCTTATGAATCCTCCCGTAACGATATCGTACGTCTCGACTTGCACGAAGACGTCAAATACGGCGCTACCGCGCAGAACATGAACCGCGCCAAGAGCCTGCTTCCCGGTACGATAGCCGAATCTCCCGTCGACTCTACCACCATTTATAAAAATACCACTTTCCTGTTTATTCTGGCTTCGGAAAGAGTAAGCATTACCGTTTATAATAACGAGGATATGTCGCAGATCCGTACGGACGCCACGCGCTACCTCGTCAACGGCAATTACACCTTCCCCACCGGAACTCCCAATCCCGTCGAGGGTATGAATTTTGCCGGATGGCGCTTGTACGGCGGCAACAAGTATTCGACCAAAGTTTATAAAGGCGGCGACACGTGGAAGATCGACAGCCGTTCTTACGGAAGCGATATCAAAGTCGTCCCGTATTACACCACGGCTTTTGCGACCGTCACGTTCAGCTTTATTTTCACCGATATCGCGGACGGGACCGGCGCCTATAAGTACGACAAAGTGGTCGGAGGCGTTTATCAGACTCAAAAGAGCGTCATTGATTACGCCGCCGTCAAGAGCATACTCCAAAGCATAAAGAATACCAACGGCGGCAGCGAAGTCGGTAACGGTTCGGAAGCCGGTAACAAGGCCGTCCTCGCCGTCAATGAATGCGAGATCGCATCCGTAACGTACAATAATAATCCTTTTACCGTCGATTCCGCCGTTACGGTCAGCGCTTCAGAACTTACCTTCCGTATCAACTTGACTTCGGCCGACGTAGGCACCAAGTTTTTGACTTACGATAAGGTGCTCGTGCTTTACGAAGCTCCCGCGGTCGTTTTGCCGGCGGGTGACAGCGTTGCGGAATGGGAATACGACGGTTCGGCGATCTCTTACTTCCCCGTTGTGCTCGCCGAGGATTCTTTCTCTTACGCGAAACTGAAGTATAAGACGAAATTGGGCGGAGCGTCCTATGTTACCGCTCCCGGATTCAAGGCGTTGACCATCGAAGAAGGCGCGGAGATCCCCGAGAACGCCTATTTCGTTTCCGACGGCGGTAGCGGCTTCACCTATACCACGGATACCACGGCGCAATCGGGTACGACCTATTACGGTTATTACGTGCCGGCAGGCTATGCGCTCGCGACCGTTACGGCCGGCGAAGCGGTGGCGGAAGATACGTACTACGTCTATAGCGGATCGGCTTTCTCCTTGACTGCCGATGCGACTTTCGTCGACGGAACGAAATATTTTGTTCGTAACTACCTTGAGAATACCGACGAATACGATTCGGGATATTTCTTCGGATATGAAGTTTCGTCCGTCGATCCTTCTTCCGTTTATTACGAAGAGGGTATCAATATCTATATTCCCACGAAGAAGACGATCAAGGAGAACGGAGAAGACGTGACCCGTCCCGTCGTCTCCGTTGCGGATGAAGTCTTCCTTAAGTCCGCCGTAAACACCGTCCTCGGCGGAGAAGAACCGACTTATCTTATCGCGGGCTTATCCGAAAAGCTGTTCAAAGTAGGCGACAGAGCCTTCGTCGGCTGTCAGTTCTATGATATTACCGATCTTGATAGCGTTACTTACGTCGGAGAAGAGGCCTTTAAAGGCGCTTTGCTCGTCGGAGACGTGAACTTTGCCAATTTGAGAGAAGCCGGATCGGAATCCTTTGCTTCGCTGAATATCTTTAACAGAAGAGCGACCGCTTCTTTTGCTTTCGATAAATTAAGCGTCGTTTCCGAAAAAATGTTCCAAGGCGTTTACGGCGCGTTGACGGTCACGTTGAACGACGCGTACTGCAGCGAAGTCGGCGACAGAGCTTTTTATAGCGCGGCCGGCTTAACGAGCGTCGTCGGACTTGATAACGTGGTTTCCGTCGGAGCGTATGCTTTTGCTGAGACCGCCCTTACTTCGTTAGAACTACCCGGCGTCAAGACCGTCGGAGAGTCCGCATTTGCGGCTATGACCGAACTGACCGAACTTATCGTCGGTTCCGACGGAAAGCTCACCATGAACGAACTTGATCTCGAGATCATCGACGGTAGCTATAATATCGTCCTTCTTTCCATCGGAAAACAGGAGACGGAAAACGCCCCGCAAAACGCTCCCGGCAACGGTAGCGGATACGATCAAGGCGTAAAGAGATTGATCGGAAATCTGAGCGGCGAATACAAGATCGAAACGATCAAGTTGCCCGCTTCGCTTGAATTTATCGGTTCTACCGTCTTTGACGCGTTTCCGATGCTCCAAAAGGTGATCGTACCTTCCGCCGCGGAAAACTACTATACGGACGACGGCGTTTTGTATTCCGTTTCGGAAGGAACGAAATACGCTTTGGCGTACTATCCCGTCAATAAAACGGGCGACTATGCCGTTACTGTCCCCGCAGACGCGACCGAACTTACTATCGTGCCCGAAGCCATCGGTACGGCCGAAATATCGCTCCTCGATCTGACCGAAGTGGCCGATACCGCGACCATCGCAGTTTCTTCCGGAGCGCTTTCCGGTTCCGTTTACGGGATCAAGACCGTATCGACCGACGGCGCGACCGTAACCGCTTTGTGTGCGATCTCTGACGTTTATATTCAGGGCGTCAGCGCTCAAGATTTTGCTCAAGCCGTACTGGATAACGGTTGGGACGACAGCAAAGTCATGCCGGACACCGACTATACCTATTATTACGACGCAGATAATAAACTCTTTTTCGTGTACGACGTCTCTAAGGCGACCGCGGCTTTATTCAAAGGCTATCGCTACGCGGAAAGCGTTACCGTTCCCGCGACTATTACCGTCGGAGAGTCGACCTATACGGTCAACGAAATCAAACCGGGCGCATTCTACGGATATGAGGATCTGACCTCTCTTACCGTCAACGCCATCCTTGCCGTATTCCCGGAAGGCGTCTTCGGCGACGCGTACGCTTCTTGCAATAATCTCGAGGAGATGACTTTCGCAGGGTGGGCGACCGGCAGCACGGAAGGGGCGAGCGCCATCACGCAAAATTCCTTTAAGTATACCGCCTGGTACTCCAAACACACCATCATCTATGCCGGCGGTCATGCCTTCGGCTATAACGCGGACGCGGAAGATCAGATCCTTACCGCGGAAGAATTGACTTCGGTCGGCTTTACGACTTCCGTTCCGCTCGGTTTCTTCCGTAACGCGGTCATCACTTCGGTGACCTTCCCGACTACGCTTACCACGATCGAAAACGGCGCCTTCTACGGCTGTTCTTTGCTGACAAGCGTCAATTTCGGTTCGGTCGCGGGTATCGGAGAAGAAGCCTTCTTCGGGTGCGTCCTTTTGAAGGAAGTCGACGCGCCGTATCTTACCAATCTCGGACGTTCCGCTTTCGAAGGGTGCGTTTCGCTTACTGCCTTCAAGGCGCCTCGTTTGGAACGTATGGCGGTATCCGCTTTTAAGGATTGCGACGACTTGGCGACGGTCGATCTGTCCGGTTTGAAGTCCTTTGCTGCCGATGCGAGCGGTAACTCCAATGCTTTTGAAAACTGCTCTTCTTTGGCGACGATCGATCTTCCCGCCTTTACCTCCGACACGTTGCCCGGACACGTTTTCGTCGGTACCGCGCTCAAGACGTTTGACTTCACTGCGCATACCTCGATCAAGAATATCGGCGAACAAGCCTTTGCGCAATGCGGCGCTCTCAGCTATATCTTGCTCAGCGCTTACGTTGTTAACGTCGAAGAAGACGCTTTCGTCGATTGCCCGGTATTGAACGTCGAGATCGCTTATGCTTCCGGCGGTCTGTACATAGCCAAGACGCTCAACGGCGGTTATTATGAAGGTACCCTCGGAGGCGCGTCGGCAAAGGTGGCGCAAAATGCTTTCGGCACGGCTCGTTTCTTCGTAGACGGTCAGGTCGATAAAACCACCACTTTCCTACAAGACTATGCGAACGTTCAGACCACGTTCCCCGTTTTGTCCTTTGCATTCTTCGCCGGCAACAACATCGATTATTCTTTCAGAAACGGCAACATCGGTATGTCCGATATCAGAGACAGAATCTACATTGAAAGCGGAGACATCACTCCGCCCGATCTCACGAGTAACGGTTTGACCTTCGTCGGATGGTCCACCGAGCAGTATTCTTATACAGAACTTACTTTGCCGGCGGTTGTTACCGAAAGTACCACGTTCTATGCCAAGTACATTTCCACTTCACAAGGAACGCTGTCTTCCACGGACGTTGAATACGTCTATATGGTCATTGAAAAACCCGAAGTTCTGCTGGAGACCGGAATTAATAATTCCGACCGTAAATCGGCCGAAAACGCTCTTTATACGAACGTATTGTATCCGCTCGATACCGGCGTAGCCAGAGACCACTATTACAGCGGAGAGTACATCAACGTCGCCACCATTAACGTATCCCGCGCGAGATTCGAGAGCATTATGACGGCGGCCGGTTTCAGCGATCCCGAATTGTTTATGCGTGTAAACGGGATCAGCGACGAGTGGGCCGAGGCTTCTTCGTTCAGCTATAGGATCAAGAGAGCGGACGGTACCGAGTCGGCCGAGATCGCCATCGGTTCTTTCCCGTTCGTATTGCACGGGGTAAGGAACGGCGACAGCGTACGCCTCTATGCGACGGTCACCTCTTATCAATATATGTATACGGGCGTCGGCAGTAACTGTATCGCTCTGAAAGAGATCTCTACCAAGAAAGAATTGGGTAACGTCGGTGATTTCGGATATGCCATCGTCAATTACGAGAGCCCGGATAACAGCATCGTGCTGCCCGACGTTTATTCGGATGGATCGAACGGCGAAGCCGGTATCATCGCGCTGTATGCAGGCGCGTTCGGCAACGATCAACTCATGCTTGCCAAGCTCGAATTGCCGCAGACGATCAAAGTCATCAAGAAGGGCTATTACAGCAACAGCACGTTCGTGTCCGATCGTACTTTTAACAATAACTTTACCGAGATCGTTCTGCCCGAGGGTCTTGTATATATCGAAGACGGGCTGTTCGCCGGATTGAAGAACCTGACTAAGATCGGGTTCGGTGAAAACAGCTCTTTGATTTACGTGAGCAAGAACAGCTTTTTGGGAACGGAATGGTATAAGAACGCCGTTCTTGACGCCGAAAACGACAAGAACAACGGCTTTGTGATGGCCGGCAGAACCATTATCGAATACGTCGGAAAGACGAACTCCCTATTTATCGCCGACTTTACCGATCTGCTTTATACGGATTCCGACGCGAAACCCGCGTATAAGCCCGGTTTGAACCTGGGTTGGACTTTGGACAGAAACGGTGCCGTCGTCGTAAATCAAACGATGAAGATCGTCGAAAATTATAACGACGGAACGAATTCCGACGTTATCGAATACGCCGGAACAAACGCGACCGTTAACGACTCGGACGATACCTATAATATTGTTATGAAATCCGCCGGTCACGCGGATATCACGCTTACGCTCTATGCGCACGCGGTGGGAGACAAAAAGGCGGGCGACGTCAAATCGATCAGCTTTGCGACTCTGTCCGGGACGCTCGCAAGCGTACGCTTTGTAACGAAGAGCGGAGAGTCCGTCAGCTTACCGCCCAACGCGATCAAGATCGCCGACGGCGTTTTGAAGAATAATTCCGATATGATCAAGGCGACCGTCAACGTCGCGCTGAAGTATATCGGAAAAGAAGCCTTCTGCGGATCGGCGCTGACTACCGTTATTTATAACGGAAACCAAGAGTCCAGCGAACTTTCCGTTATCGGCGAAAATGCTTTTAACGATACTCCTTGGTATGCCGCGACCGAAAACGTCATCCTCGGCACCGTTTATTTGAAATACAACAACACCGGCACCGGACAAAAGTACAGCGGCAACACCAAAAAGTTCGCCGTGGTCATCCCCGCGTACGTAACGCGTATTGCGGCGGGCGCGTTCGAAAATGCGACCGGTCTCGGCGGCGTTACTTTTAACGGCAATAAGGTGACCGTGATCGAAAAGAATGCTTTTGCCGGCAGCGGTATCGAAAGTATCGTGTTGCCTTCGTCGATCACGACCCTGAAGAGAGGCGTGTTCAGAAATTGTACGGCTTTGGTAGACGCCGATCTCTCGGCAACGAAACTTACTTCCTTGCCGGAAGACGCCTTCTTCGGTTGTACCGCGCTCGAAAACCTTTCGCTTTCCGCTACCGTTCGTTCGTTCGGTAAGAACGCATTTGCGAAAGATACGCGCTTAGCGACCCTTACCGCGAGCGGCATCGAGTCCGTAGACGTAAACGCCGGCGTAGAATGGGATGGTACGAATGCCGCCGGTAACCTCGACGGTTCCGCCTTGAAGGATACCGCCTGGTATTCGCCCAAGCAGGAGAACGAAGACGTCTTTATCATGCTCGGTAGAGTTCTTGTTAAGTACGTTATCGGTAAGGACAACGTAAACAGCGGAGAAGACGTTTCTGTCGTTATCCCCGCCGGAACGGAAACTATTTTGAAGAAAGCGTTCTATAAAAATGCTTACGTCACCGAAGTGACGATCCCTGCTTCCGTAAAGACCATCGGACAAAGCGCCTTCGAGGGATGCAGCGCGCTCCGAACAGTAACCTTTACCGAGGGGTCGGATCTGAGTGTGATCGAGGCGGCTGCCTTTAAAGACTGCTCGTCTCTGAGGACCATCGTTCTTCCGAACAAGTTGACCCGTATCGAAAGTCAGGCCTTTGAGGCGACGAAGATCACCACGGTCGTCGTTGATAATGACGGTAAGGAGACCGATGACGGATTCACCGTGCCCGATACCGTGACCTATATCGGCGAAAACGCTTTCTACGGCGTTACGACGCTCACCTATTTGAATCTGGGCAACTCTTTGACCTTTATCGGAAAGGGAGCCTTTAATACCAACTACACTTCGATCGGCGGAGCGACCGAAAACGGCATATTATATAAGGTTATTTGGAATGCCGCCGCCATCGAAGTCAACGACTCTTTCGAGAAACTTTCCGCGAGTATTTCCGCCGTGGCTACGGATACCGGTCGTCCGACCGATATCTTCTCCAGCCGTACGGGTATCGTGATCCGTTTCTACTTCCCGAGCGGTTTGATGGATTATATCATCGGCAGCGACTTGTGGAACACCAACGAAAACAATAACTTGCCTTATATCTGTAAGGAACTCGGCGATCCGGAGTCCTACCCGAAGGTCACGCTCGATATGGGCGGTAACTCTACCGATATCTATACGGAATCGATCAAGGAAGGCGACCTCGAAACGCCCGTAAAAGAAAACAACACGTTCGTAGAATGGGTCATCGGCGACTCCGTCGAACTCGGTACGCCCATTACCTATCCGTATGAAGTCCGTCAGAACTCTATCGTTCTGTATGCGCGCTTTATCGAAAACGATCCCGACGTTGCCACCGGCTATACCGTATCGGGCAACAAGATCGTTTCCGTCGATCCGTCCGTAGAGACCCTGTACGTGCCCGCTACCGTAGGCGGCGTTGCCATCAAGAGTATTGACCTGACCGCGCCCAACAACACGGTCAAGAAGATCGTCTTTACCAAGGCGGCCAACTTTAACGGACTTACGACTAATATTTTCGCGAAGTATACCGCTCTTGAAAAAGTAGAGATGCCTAACGACGCTTATGCGGCGGACTTCAGCGTGCAGAGCGTAAACGGAACGCCTTATCAGGTCGTTTATGCCGCTTCCGCCGCTAATCCTTCCGAAAAGAATAAGTTGATCGCCTTTATCGGCAGAGCCGAGGGCGAAGAATTCGAGATCCCCGGAGGCGTTAACGAGATTTGCGAAGGCGCGTTCCTTAATTCCGGACTCGCTTCCATCGTTATTCCTTCTACCGTATCCAAGATCGGTCAAGATGCTTTCCATAGCGAATTGGTATCTCTGAAGGTATCCCGCAGCATCTCTTTGGACGACGTGAATTATACCGCGTTCTCCGACAGAACGGAAGGTAGTTTCTGGAAGAAGGACAGCCTCAGCAGTATCAAGGACAACTACGTCATCGTAAGAGGTATGCGCAATAAGTATCAAGAAAGCGGCGCGGACGGCGCGGTGCTCGGTTACTTCTATTCGCTCGGTAACATTCTTCTCGGATATACCGACGTAAGCGCGACCAAACTGACCATTCCGGACAACCTGGGAGCATTCACGCTCACCGTTCTCGCTTCCGACGCCTTTAATATGGATCACGCGCCTTCCGTTACGTTCAGCACCGTCGGCTTGCCCGCTTCGATCAAGAAGATCAACGCTTCCGCCTTCAGTAATTGTAATATAACGGGCGGTATCGAAAATAAGGGTAACGGTTATAATCAACTGACGGATATCGCGGATGACGTTTTCAAGGGTATGACCTTCTACGAAAACGCCAACCATTCTATGCTTATTCTCGGCAGAGTTCTTGTTAAAGCGACCTTTACGAGCACTTCTTCCAACGAGTCCATCGACGTACCGAACACCGTAGAGACCATTATGAAGGACGCCTTCAATAACAGCCGCGCGACGAGCGTGACCTTGCCGTCCGGTTTGAAACGGATCGGCGTCAACGCCTTCTACAGCGCGACCAATCTCGTTTCGATCGCCATTCCCGATACGGTGACCTATATCGGAAAGAGCGCCTTTGCCAACTGCACGAAGCTTTCTACCGTCGTCTTTAATTCAAAGACTTCCGCCTTGAAGTATTTGGGCGACAGCGCCTTTGTCAATTGTACGATGCTCTCCAGACTCGAATTGCCCGCCAATTTGCAAGAGATCGGCGACAAGGCTTTCTACGGATGTACCAGACTCGCCACCGTAACCTTCGACGGATACGAGTATTATGAAAATCAGACCGGCGGCATGGACGCCAGAAAAGTCAGCGACAGTCAATTGGTCTCCATCGGTATTTCCGCTTTCAGCGAATGTACCAATCTGTCGAGGATCGCTATCCCGAACGGATTGACCGAGATCAAGGCGAATACGTTCAGAAACTGCACTTCGCTTTTGACCGTTGAATTCGGCGCAAACAGCAGATTGCAGGTGATCGGTTCGCAAGCTTTCTTCGGTTGTACCAAATTGGGCAGCGCGTTGAAAATAACGCTTAAAGAGAAGGAAAGCGCGGCCGACGTGGACGAATACGTGACCGATCTTATCACGCTCGATCTGCCTAACTCTCTGATGAAAGTAGAAAGCAACGCCTTCCAGGGTTGTACCGGTCTGTGGGGCGTCCAATTCAACTACAATATAGACGAACTGGGCGAGAATATCTTCTACGGATGTAAGAACCTCGTTAAGATCAACTTCTATCGCGCTACGCCGCCTACCGTTCAGAGCAACACCTTTGAGATCGGTGACGACGCCAACTATCGTTTGCGTATCTACGTCGTTCCGAGCGAATCTGCCGGTACCGACAGCACGGTGACTTACGGCGCCACGATGGAAAACTACATCAACAAGTGGGAGAATGCGTACATCAAGAATGAGAGCGTCATGTACTTCATCTATGAGAGAGGCACGATGCCCACGCTCACTTTGAACGAACAAACCTACCAAACCGATTATTATATCGGCATTCTCGCCGGTACCGCCGTCGCGGAGAACTGGACCTATACGGACGTAAGACAAGAAAGCGAATGGCATTACGGACAAAGCAGTAACTATTCGCCCGCCGCCGATACGAGCCGTAGAGACAAGAAAGCCGTCGATTACGGTCAGCAGAGATACAATGACGGAGAAAACTCTTACGTTATCCTGATTGTCGACTACGACGAAATGACCGTCGCATCGAGATAAAGTAAGGTCCGCCGATCAAAACAGAAAAATAGTGCGGAAAGTTATTTTTCCGCACTATTTCATAAGGAGAAAAAAATGACAACGATCGATCCGTTTGATTATAAAGAACCCGCTTGCGTATTGTGCGGCGGAGAAGAGTTTTATTATCCGGAAAGGAAAAAGCCCTCCGGCACCGTACCGATCCGCTCCGTTATCGAAAAAATTGACTCTTTGTATGCGAAAAACGACCTTACACAGGCAGAAAAAGTATTATCCTATTGGCTTTCCGAAGCCAAAACGCTCAAAGATAAGAGAGGAGAATTGGAAATAAGGAGCGAGCAGATCGGACTATACCGAAAGCTCAACGACGCAGAGAAAGGATTGGAAAGCGTGGAAGAGGGAATGCGGCTTCTTTCCGAATTGGAACTGAAGGGCACTGTATCCGGCGCGACGATCGCGTTGAACGCAGCTACCACTTATAAGGCGTTCGGCTATCCCGATAAGGCCTTACCCATTTATAAACAGGTAGAAGAAGTCTACGAAACGAAGATCGCGCCGAACGATCCGCTGTTCGCCGGTTTTTATAATAACGAAGCGTTGGCTCTCGCCGACGTCGGACGAGACGCAGAGGCCGAAATTGCCTTTAAAAAGGCCATTTCCATTTTGGACGGTCAACCGAACAAAGAAAACGATATTGCCGTTTCTTACGTTAATTTGGCCCATCTGTTGGAGGGAAAAGCCGGAAGAGAGGACGAAGTATACGCCGCTATCGAAAAAGCGATCGCCTATCTTGATACGCCTACGCTCCCGCACGACGGGTATCACGCCTTTGTCATCGAAAAATGTCTGCCGTCTATCGAATACTTCGGGTACTTCGTCGA
>CACXDF010000016.1 GCA_902766325.1 uncultured Eubacteriales bacterium
CAAGAGCGGAAGGTTCGATATCGGAAGTCACACGTATAATATGCACGACTATTCTCCGAGGTTCGGGATCGGCAGGATCAAAGGCGAAAACGACTTGCGATACGTCGAAGTTCTTACGGCCGATCTGAACAGACTGCAAGAAAAACTAAACGCCTGCGGCGTGGAATGCACCGTCTTTGCTTATCCTTTCGGCAGGTACAATACTTTGGCGCAAAACACGCTCGTCTCCATGGGTTACAGAATGACGCTTACGTGCTTTGAGGGTGTCAATATAATAGAAAAAGGGAACCCGAATTCTCTTATTCATCTCAAAAGATATAATCGCGCTTCCTCGCTGTCCACTAACTCGATCTTTTCTCTTTTAGCGTCGTAACAAGCGTACGAACGGACAAAACGGACTGCCAGATAAAGCCGATAAAAACGGGAACGTAAAAAACGGCGACGCGCCAGAAAAGAACCGCCCAAAACAACTGTCCCCCGCCGATAAACGCGGCGAAAACGGCATAAAAACTAAGTTCGGCAAGGCCGCTCCCACCGGGGGTCGGCGCAAAGGACGAGGCGTAATTAACGTAGATACATAGGACAAGGACGCGCCAATAAGAAAACGCGGAGACGTCCAACGCCCGCAGTACGAAATAAGGCACGGAGTTATACGCGAACATTTCTGTAAGTCCGCAAAAACCGATCAAAACGATCATAAATTTATTTTTACTTAAAAAGCGAATTCCGGACAAAAACTTATCGACTTCTTCGTTCATTTTTTGTTCCGCTTTTTGATAATCTTTAACTAATTTTATTTTAGCGCCGACGCGCAAAATCCATCTTCCGATGGCAAAACCGATCTTCGGCTTAAATGCGCAGATCAACATAAACGTAGGCACGATCAGTCCTCCGAGAACGCTGAGGATAGCCACGATCATGACCCAAACGGTCGCCGCCACCCCGGACGCGGCTAAAATGGCAATGACGGCGACGGCCGTCGCCGAAAAACGAATAATATGCCGGCTCATGGTGATTGCGCACCCGTCTCCCGCTCCGACGCCGGACGAAATAAGGTATCCCATCTGAAACGGTTCTCCCCCCATTGACCACGGCGTGATACGGTCGTAATACCTACCGAGCACGGAGACGGTCAACGAAAGTCCGAGCGGATCCTTTTTGTTCATTTTCTTCAAAAGAAAACAAAAAACCGTAACGTCGCCCGCTACGATCACAAAAAACATCAAAAGCGCAAGAAACGCGAACACCCAATTCTTTTTCAGAAGAGAAAAGACGACTTTGCCGTCGGCTATGTTTCCGCTTTTATCCTCCGTCAAAATAAGAACAAGCAAAACGACGACGTTGACGATCAAAAAAAACACCGCCGTAAATATCTTTTTCTTGATATTTTTGTTCTTTTCTTCCATTCTTAAACTATATCGATCTCCCGATACGCATACCGGAAGCAAACGCCCAATGCAGATTATACCCGCCGCACTCGCCGTCTATATCCAATGCTTCGCCGCCGACATACAACCCGGGAGCGAGTTTACTCTGCAAATTATGATCGAATTCTTCCGTTTTCAATCCGCCGCACATGACCTGCGCTTGAGAAAGAGGTCCGCAACGGACGTTATTCAGCCGAAAATCGGTCAGCGCGTCAAGAAGAGGAACGCCTATCCTTTCCGCATACCTTTCCACCGCCTGCGCAACGGCTTTATGCAGCACGCCGTCCGCTTTGCCGCCGACAAGAAACGGAGCGACTTCTTCTTTACTCTCCGAAACGAAATCGACGGACAACGCATACTTATCGGGATGTCTCGCTATATAAGAAGAAATACACATCGCCGCGATGCCGCTTACGCCGCCGTCTTTAAATAATATCTCGCCCTCTTCCGTCGCGACGACCTTTTTATCGCAAAGCAACCGAAGCCGGGCCTTCGCGCGAAGTCCCGACAATCCTTTAATGAATTCCGTATCGCAAAGGAGCGGAACGAGAGCGGGTCTGAGCGGTGTGATCGTATGACCGAAAGAAGAAACGAGGTCATAGCTCGCTTTCCCTCTCGTCGCGGCGCTCCCCGTACAAAGAGCCACGTTCTTTCCAACGTATTCGTCCGCGTAAAAAAGGTCGCCCTTCTTCGTTATGTTTTTTACTTCGTGAAAACAGATCGCATTTCCCGGAAGAGCGGCGCGCAACTTACTTACCACCGTCAGCGCCGATTCACTGTACGGATATATCCTTTTGTCCGCTTTCTTGGTCATAA
>CACXDF010000017.1 GCA_902766325.1 uncultured Eubacteriales bacterium
AACGACGACGGGTATCTGCCCGCAGGGGCTATCCATTCCGACCTGCGAGACATGACGAAGTATCTTTGTTTATATTTACAAAACGGTCTTCCCTTCCTGTCCGACGCATATTCGGAGCGTAAAGTCGTCGACGCGAACAAACCGGCCTACGAGTCGCTGAATATCCGTCTTGACGCCATCGGCCTGACGTGGATCCTCGACAAACAAAACGATATCGTCTGGCATGACGGCGGCACGACCGGCTTCAATACCTATATCGGTTTTACCCAAGACAGGAAAAAAGGAGTCGTCGTCCTGAGCGATCTCGGCCCGAACGAAAGGATACCCGCGACCGTGATCGGCGCCAAAATACTGGCCGGCTGACCGGTCGAACAAAAAACACAATTTCTTTACAAACACGAAAATAGCATTTTCGGCGCTTGCAAAACCTTCCGCGCAAGAATATAATAAAATTATGGCAAAGTTATCCGCGCGGGATAAAGAACTGTTTGAAACAAAACCCGTGATCCAATCGATCTTCATTCTTGCCGCTCCGACCGTGATCGGGCAACTCATTACCATTGCCTATAATCTGTCGGACACCTGGTTTATCGCGCAAACGAACGATACGATGCAGGTCGCGGCGGTCACCCTCGTTTTGCCGCTCTATCTGATGCTGACCGTGCTCTCAAACCTTTTCGGCGTGGGCAGCGGGAGTATGATCGCCTCTTTCCTCGGCGTCGAAAAATACGAAGAAGTAAAAAAAGTCTCTTCTTTTGCCTTTTGGATCACCGTAATCGTGACCGGACTGTATAGTCTGATCCTGCTCTTCTTCCGCGATCCCATTCTGTTTTTGTTGGGAGCGAAAGACGAAGCAATTTTGCGGTTTGCTTCCGACTACGTCTTTTGGACGATGGTCGTCGGCGGCATCCCGTCCGTTCTGAACGTCGTTATGGCTCACCTTGTACGCGCCACCGGAAAGTCGCTGCAAGCAAGCGTCGGCATGGCGATCGGGGCTCTTCTTAACATCGTTCTGGATCCCATATTCATATTCCCGTTCGGACTCGGTCTCGGCTGCAAGGGCGCGGCGATCGCTACTTTTATTTCCAACACCGTTGCCGTATGTTACTTTTTCGTATACCTTATCGTTACGCGTGAAAGGGGCGTTTTGTCTCTTCATCCGAAGTTTTTTACTCTTCGTCCGGAGCTTGCCGGTAAGGCGGTCGTAATAGGACTTCCTAACGCGGCGATGACTTTTTGCGCAACCTTCTCCAACGTCGTTCTGAACCTTCTTGTCGCCGATTACGGCACGAGCGCGGTAGCGGCGCTCGGCATCGTCAAAAAGATCGACCTCGTTCCGGCGCATATCTCTCAAGGTCTTGCGCAAGGCGTTCTGCCCTTACTGTCCTATAACTTTTCCGCCAAAAACAGAGAGCGCGTCAATAAGGCGATCCGCTACGCCATCGTCATTACCGTTTCTCTCGGCGCCGTGTTCTTCACTTTTTACGAGATATTCGCGCACCAACTCATGAACTTTTTTATCGACGAAAGCGAAACGGTGGAGATCGGCACGAAATTTATTCGATTGCATTGCATGGCGATGCCCCTTTTGTCCATTCTTTTCCTGTACGTCGCTATCTTCCAAGCCAAAGAAAAGAGCGGACGGGCCATCCTCGTTTCTCTTTTCCGCAAAGGCAGTCTCGATATCCCGCTGATGATCGCGATGAACGTAGGCTGGCCGCTGTACGGCGTTATGCTCGTACAACCGATACTGGATTTCGCCTCCGTTTTGCTCGTTTTCCTGCTCTATTACGTCATACCGTCCAAAGGTAAAAGACTTTTCCGCACCTGAAAATGAAAACGGCAGACAGGTTATTTCTCCGATACGTTCCGATCGAAAGCGCGCTTTCTTCATACGGCTTTACCGAACGTGAAGACGGCTTCTTTTTTCATACCCCCGTTTTGAGCGGAGACTTTGAATTGCAAGTTATTATCTGCGATAAAAAGGTAATTGCTCGGCTGATAGACACCGCGTATGGCGACGAGTACGGTCGGGTCGACGAAGAAGGCGAAGTGGGCGGATTCGTCGCGTCGCTCAAAGAAGAGTGCGAAAAGATCCTGATCGACTTACGGACCCGATGCTTCAAAAAAGTCTGCTTTATTCATCCGCAAACCAACCGCATCTGCGATAAAATCGTAGAAAAATATCATTCCTTGCCCGAATTCTTATGGGATTCCGACCCCGATTACGGAGTGTTCCGCAATCAAGCAACCGAAAAATGGTTCGGTATCGTCATGAACGTCAAATGGGATCGCCTTGTAAAAGGAGTTGCGGGAACGGTGGAAGTAATCAACGTCAAGTCGGATCGCGTGCCCGAATTATTGACCGAAAACGGGATCTATCCCGCTTATCATATGAACAAAAAACATTGGGTATCCGTCGTTTTGAACGATACGATCAAAGACGAGATATTATCGGAATTGATCGAAGAAAGCTATCTTCTATCCAAATAAAATACTTTTTTATTCCCGATCGAGACGATCGATGATATAGTCGGCGTACTTTGCCGCCACGTTAACGCCCGTTATCCTTTCGAATTCGCGAAAATAAGCGTTGGAATTGACTTCGCATACGACGGGACCGTCTTTGCCGAAAAGTACGTCTATGCCGCAATAATCAAGCCCGAGGACCTCTTTTATTTTCAGTGCCAACCGCTTTTGGTCTTCGTTCAATGAAAAAACGCTTCCCGTCCCGCCGTTTCCTATATTGGAACGAAAATCCCCTTCCGAAGTCCGGAGCATCCCGCCGATCACTTCGTTTCCGATAACAATAACGCGGATATCTTTTCCGTAGCTAGATTCGATATACTTCTGAAAAAGATGCGGACGACACTTTAATTCTTCCATTCTTTCGCGTAGTTCCGTACGGTTACGCACCAGGTAGACTTCTTTTCCGCGAGAACCGAAACTCTGCTTGACAACGAGCGGATACCCGAACAGGCTTTCCACCTTGTCTATCGTTTTTTCGTCGATGACGGCGTTTTTATCGAAGCAAAGAAGACCGGGCGCCGTATCCGGCATAGGTATTCCCTGTCCGGACAGCTCGATATACGTCGTCATTTTGTCGTCGCACTTTTCGATGGCGGATCTTCCGTTAAAGATTCGTATCCCCGTTTTTTCGAGCATATTAAGAACGTACTTATCCTTATCCCAGTAAACGCAAAAATCGTATCCTGTCGACTTATTTATGATATCGCCGTTTTTAATTTGCAAAAAAAAGCCGTCGTTTCGGACGATATCCGTCCGCACGCCGCGCTTTAAAAATTCTTCTTGCATCCGGATCGACTGATAAAGATAATCTTCATCGGATAGATATGCGTTGATAAG
>CACXDF010000018.1 GCA_902766325.1 uncultured Eubacteriales bacterium
GCGCAACCGAGGCTGCCCGTCGTTCCGGGGAACTCGGCGTTGATCTTGCGTCCGATCTCCGTTTCCATCGAGGGAGAAGGAGTGACAGAAGCGCCGTAAGTACGCATAACTTCTCTTCTGAAGGGTTTTTGTTCGTAAGATACCTTTACCATGTAGACCTTACAATCGAGATCGAAGTAAGAGCAAGCCATGGAAAGTGCGGTGCCCCACTGTCCCGCGCCCGTTTCGGTCGTAACGCCCTTCAAGCCCTGCTTCTTGGCGTAATAGGCCTGCGCGATGGCCGAGTTCAATTTGTGGGAGCCGGACGTGTTATTGCCCTCGAACTTATAATAGATGTGAGCGGGCGTGCCCAACTTCTTTTCAAGGAAGTAGGCTCTGACGAGCGGAGACGGACGGTACATCTTGTAGAAATCTCTGATCTCTTCCGGAATGGGGAAGTAAGCCGTTTCGTTGTCGAGTTCTTGCTTGACGAGTTCTTCGCAGAACACGCCGGACAGTTCTTCGGCGGTCATCGGCTTACCCGTGCCGGGGTTAAGAAGGGGTGCGGGTTTGTTTTTCATATCCGCACGAAGATTATACCAAGAGGTAGGCATCTCGCTTTCTTCAAGGTAGATTTTGTAAGGAATGTTTTGTTTTGCCATAGTTTACCTCCTATGATTTCTTATATTTGAAACAGGATATAAACATAAAAAAATCCTGTCCCATGCGAAATGATTTTCGTTGCTGGGACAGGAACTTATCTTTCCTGCGGTGCCACCCGGCTTGGCGATCTCTCGCCCACTCTCGTACTACCATACGGCCTTTTTTGTTTACGAAGTAACGCAAACTCCGTCTCCCATACTCCGCCATGATGGCGTTTCCGTTCGCCCTCGGAAGTCCATTCCGCTTTCTTTTCTCCGCCGCAATTCCACCGCCTGCGACTCTCTGGGTGAGAAGGAATAAAGCGTACTCTTCTTCCTCATCGGTTTTCTCTACAATAACCCATCCGAAATCGAATGTCAAGTTTTTTTTACAACTTTTTCAAATTTTTTTTTCAACCGAAAACTCGTTGCTTTTTCGTTATTATTCAATAACGAGATCTTTTATCGTCTGGCCGTCGCGAGTCGGTTGCCACTTGTCGGCGAGAGTCACGTTATCTTTGCCGCCGAGAAACTTAATATGTTTTACGTTTTCGCAAAACGAAAAAGCGTACGTGCCGATACTTTTGAGCGTAGTGGGAAAGACGATATCGGTCAAGCCGTAACAGTACGTAAAGGCGTCCTTAGCGATACTCCCGAAGCCTTCCGGAAAGACGACGTTATTCATCTTTTCGCAACGGTGGAAGGACATTTCTCCGATCTCCTTTAATGACGCGGGCAAAGTGACGTCGGTCAGATATCCGCAACGATAGAAGGCGCGGTTTTCGATTCTTTCCGTCCCTTCGGGGATAGCATACGTGGTCGTGTCGGTCGTTTGTCCGTAACGGTCGACGTTGATATTTTTTGCCGTGGGATAGCAAACGAGGATTTTTTTGTCCTTTGTAAAGAGCACGCCGTCCACGGCGACGTAATATTCGTTTTCGGGCGAAACGACGAATTCTTGCATGGATTTATTATTAGTCAGCGCCCAATCCCCGATCTCTTTTACGTTTTTGCCGATGGTGATCTTTTTCAGAGTGTCCGTATTGAAAAGACTGAAATTATTAATGGCCGTAACCGGGTGACCGTCGATCTCGTCGGGAATGGTGACCTCGGTACGCGAAGAAGAATCGGTATAGGCAACGATCTCTATCGTCCCCTCTTCCGTCACGTGATACTCCACCTCTTCGGCGGTCTTTTTGGTCTTAACGAAAAACGACGCGATATCGATGGGCGAAGTCGTTTCTTCGGGCGCGCCCGTACAAGCGGCGAAAGAAAACAAAACGGTCAAGGTAAGGATAACGATCAAAGTTACTCTGAATTTTTTCATCCCACCACCTCCGCCGGCGTCGGTTCGGGCGCAACGGGATCGTCCGGCGCGGGAGGCTCTTTTTCTGCTCTCGCTCTTTCGGCGATCTCGGCCACGTATCTGTCGTGATCGGCTTTTTTCATGTTATAGAAGAAATAGGGTATGGTGGATATGGCGATGCTGATAACGGACAGCGCGATATACACCTTCATAATAGGATAGAAAAGATTGGGATCGAAAAGCACGTCCCAGTCCGACGTATAGCCGAGTTTGGCAAGGAGCCACGGCGATACCAGTCCGAGCGCCGTACCGATGGGCGTGGTGAACCAACCGAAAATATTACGCATATTGTCGGCGCGTTCGCCCGTCTTCCACTGGTGGTACACAAGAACGTCGGAAGACATATTGTTCGTTATGTTTCCGCAAGCGGCGCTGAGCGCGGCCCTGACTACCATCAGAATGATGAAAATGGGAATGCTTTGATATTTAAGCGCCACAAAATAACTGGCCGTGATCGCCAGCCATGCGGCGCGCATAAACAGAATACAGGTCCTTTTTTCAAAGCGCTTGACAAGCACGGGCGTGATCAGGTTCCCGAGGACGCTGGTGATCCCGAAAAGAGAAATAACGCCGGTCAGCCACGTCGCGCGCATTTGATAGATAAGGATCAAATTGATGATATTATCGCCCAGTCCCATCCACGTTTCAAACGGTTTTCCGATCTCGATAAGCCAAAAAAACTTGTTTTTCAGTAGCTCTTTTGCGCTCTTCTTGAATTCCACTTTGGGCGCGTCTTTCTTGCTTTCTTCCGTTACCCGTTCTTTCACGCCGACGAAAAGCAAGCCCATCAACAAACTGACGATGGCAAAGATCGGCACGAACAACCTGTAAGAACGGATATCGAAATAGCCGCCGGTAAAGACGATCAGAATGGGGAAAATAATACGGAAGACGGAGCGGAACAATCCGAGGAAGATAGCGCCGAGAGAATAGTATTTTTGCCGCTCGACCATATTGGGAGTGATCAAAGCCACGATAGCGGTGGGCGTGTCCGAATAGCAGGCGGTAAAGCGGGTACGGAGCGTCACCAAAAAGTGCAGAAGAACGATCTTCCAAGAATAGTCCATCGTCGCGGGAACGAAGGTCATCGCCACGGTAAGCAACGTGATCGGCACACCGTAAATAACCATAAAAGGCTTATATTTACCGTATTTCGGACAAAGTTTCTTTCTCAAAAACCAGTTGACAAGACCGCCCACGCCCATAATGACGAGGATGTTACCTACGATCCCGGGCAAACCCTTTATGATCGCCTCGAACGGCTTGGACGGAATAAAATAAAACGCCGCGCCGACGACAGCACAAAGAACGTATGCGAGGAAAGCGCGCTTTACTTTGTTCTTTTGCAGATTCCCCATGTTCTCGAAAATCGTCATAGAGATCGACTCGATATACAGCGTTGCGTATTTAACGATCAATCCGATAATGGAAATGATGGTAAAGTCCATCAATTTTATCTGCATGATGGCGCCGCA
>CACXDF010000019.1 GCA_902766325.1 uncultured Eubacteriales bacterium
CGCAAGCCGGAAGTTCTTCTTCTCGACGAAGCGACTTCTTCGGTGGACGTCGTGACGGAAAAAGCCGTCCATAAGGCTTTTGATAAGTTGATGGAAGGTAAGACTTCTTTTGTCGTCGCACACCGTCTGTCTACCGTTAAAGACGCCGATCTTCTCCTTGTCATGAAAGACGGCGAGATCGTTGAACGCGGTACGCACGGATCCCTTTTGGAAGAGGGCGGTTTGTACGCCGAATTGTACGAAAGTTTTCGATAAAAAGCATTTTCGTTTAAAAAAATCCCCGCTTCTTTTGAAACGGGGATCTCTGCTGTTTGTAAAAAAGTTTTATTCTTCTTCGACGTCTTCGCTCGCCGCCGCTTCTTCAACGGCTTCTTCGACGGGGGTGATACCGACTTCGGCGATCGGCACGGACGCGCCGCCGGCGACTTCGGCCGCCTGTTGTTTTTGTCTGTCCAGGATCCGACTGATGCGCGCTTTATCGAGTTTCAGGGTGGAGAAAATGATAAGACCGGCTCCGACGAATATAAGGACTCCGATACAGAGGATCCAACCGATACCGTCCGCGGCATCCCGGGTCTGCGACGCTTCGCCCGTTTTGAAGCCCACAGCGCCCATCAGTGCGGTGGAAACGGCAGTTACGATACCTTGACCGGCTTTATAACAGAAGGTCATAACGCCCGCATACGTACCCGTTTTGTCGATGCCCGTTTCTTCCCGTTGAATGACGACCACGTCGCCGACGAGAGCAAGCGGCATGGAGTAGAGAACGCCCGTACCGGCTCCGGCCAGCATCAAAGACGGACACAACAGGACTACGCCCCACGCTTCTTTATCCGTATTGAGCAGTTCGTTGATGGGAACGCGGCACAGGAAGCAAATAAACAGAACGATACATCCGATAAAACTGACGATCAATCCCGTAAACATAGCGAATTGTTTTGATTTTACTTTGGATAGCTTCATCCACAGCGGTTGAAAACCGATGGTGCAGAGCAGAAGAGCGCCCATAAGAACGTACATCTGCGTATTGGTCAGGTCAAAAGTAAAGGTGAATACGTTGAACCCGAGAGAAATAATAAGCGTCGCGCTCATCATGGCTACGACGTAGCCGATGGCGATGGTGCGCATTTCTTTTACCTTAAAAGAAGCGAAGAAGTTGCGGAAAATGGCGCCCACCGTGACTTGTCCGGCTTCCGCGCGTTTTTTCTGCAAGCGATTCCGGACTTGCAGGCGAAGGGGCTTTTTGTTGCCTTCGGCGATCAGTTCTTCGCGGCATTGTTGCATGGTGAACTTCGGCTCCGGCGCGTTGAGGTCGATGCCTTTTTCCTGCGCGGCTTTTTCTTCGCGCAAACGAAGGATCTTGACGTAACGACGGGTGGTCAGGAGCAGGAAGGCGCTCGTGACTACCGTGATAGCCGTGCCGACGAGAGCAAAGTCGCGGTATCCGCCGGGGAGCTGCTGACCTTTACGATAGCTCAGCCCGGTAAGATCGATACCGCTTGCGGCCGCCGCTTCGGTGGCTTTTTCGATGGTCTTACCCTGAACGACGAGGTTGTTCGCCGCGTCGTAGAATCCGGCGTATTTATTTTGGAAGGAGCCCATGACGACGACGCAGAGCAAAAGACCGATGATATACAGCACGCTACGCGCCGCCTGAATGGTGGTGCGTTCGTTATAGTCGGTACTGATCTCAACGCTGAACGCGCCAACCGGCGTATAGTACATAGTGTTGAAAGTACGGAGCAAAATAAGGAAGACGGTAAACCAAATAAAGATACCCGCCGCATTCATGCTTTGGTAGGGGATATACCAAACGGCAAGTCCGGTCGCCATCATACCGATGAGTCCCACGAGCATGAACAGGTGACGTTTACCGAAGACTTTACTTCTGAAGTGGTCCGACACGAAGCCCATGATCGGGTCGCTGATCGCGTCGAAAATAACGGCGATACCTACGGCGATACCCATAAGAAGGGCGGTAAAGCCCCTTTCGCTGACGCCGGGCAGAGCCATAGTGCCGAAAGACGTGATGTAGGTGGCGACGGTGCTGGAAACGAGGCCGTATCCGAAGTCGCCCATACCGAGCGCGAGCATATCGATCTTACGTACTTTCGTTCCGCCGTGGTCGTCGAAGAACCCTTTGAAAAATCCTTTTAGTTTACCCATATGGTTTTCTCCTTGATTTGCAAACTATGACCTACTATAAAATGGAAATATGAACCCAAAATAAACTTTTTTAAAAAAAATTGTAAATTGACAATACGAACTTTATATTTTATAATAAAAATATGGCGAACATACTCATTGTGGAAGATAATAAAGACTTGCGGGAGCTGTTTTGTCTGGCTCTGAAAGAAAAAGGCTTTTCGGTCTCCTGGGCGGCGGACGGACACCAGGCGCTCAGCGAATTGGGGCGCGCCCCGGCCGATCTGATCGTGACCGACATAATGATGCCCGGTATGGACGGGATAGAACTGACGCGGTGCCTCAGGAACGCCAAGTATAACACTCCCATTCTCATGATCACGGTAAAAGACGACTATCCGTCTATGAAAGAAGGCTTCGATTGCGGTGCCGACGACTATATGGTAAAGCCCGTCAACATTAACGAAATGGTCCTGCGCGTCAAGGCTCTCCTTCGTCGCGCGAAGATCAGTACGGAAAAGAAAATAGTCATCGGTTCGACCGAGATCAGTTATGAAAGTATGACCGTAAAAGAGGGAGATAAGGTAACCGAACTCCCGTTAAAGGAATTCCAATTATTATTTAAATTGTTATCATACCCAAACGTGATCTTTACGAGAGAGCAGATCATGGACGATATTTGGGGGATGGAAACGGATTCGGACGAAAGGACGCTCAATACCCATATCCATCGCTTGAGGGATAAATTCGATACCAATCCCGACTTCGGGATCGTCACTATCCGCGGGCTCGGATACAAGGCGGTAAAAAAACATGAATGACAAAAAAACAAAACTGAAAAACAGACTGTGGATGATAATCGCGTTTATCATCCTTTTTTTGATATTCTACTTTTTGGCCGCCGTCACCGTCGCCGGTGTGCTACGTACGGAAAAGCTGATCGTTCTTCTTTCTTGGAAGTCACAGACGGTCATCATACTCGTCGCTTTTTCGTCGGCGACTATCTTACTTGCCACGATGTACTTTTTGCTTTTGCGTCCGCTCGACAAGATCAACGTTTCCGTTCGCAAAGTGGCGAAAGGGGACTTTTCTGCGGTGGTCGATCATAAGTCGCCCATCCCCGGACTTAAGAGTATGCGCGATAACTTTAACATTATGACGCAGGAACTGTCGGGGACCGAGACCCTCCGGAACGACTTTGTCGTCAGCGTCTCGCACGAGTTCAAAACGCCCATTTCGGCCATACAGGGATACGCTACTCTTTTGCAGAGCGACGACGTCGATGAAGAATCGCGTAAAAAATACATAGAAAAGATCGTGGAAAACGCCGAAAATCTTTCTCAATTGACCGGCAACATATTGCGGCTTTCCAAACTGGAACACCAGGAGATCCTTTCGGAAGAGACGTTCCGTCTGGACGAGCAGATAAGGAGAGTCCTGCTCCTTTTGGAAAAAGAGTGGGAACAAAAAGAAATAGACCTCGACCTCGATCTGCCGAAAACGGAATGTAAAGGCAATGCCGAATTGATGCGGATGGTGTGGTATAATCTGATCGGAAACGCCGTTAAGTATTCTCGCCGGGGCGGAAAAATCGGCATAAAAATAGA
This sequence comes from uncultured Eubacteriales bacterium, assembly GCA_902766325.1. Classification (GTDB taxonomy): domain Bacteria; phylum Bacillota; class Clostridia; order Christensenellales; family DTU072; genus CAG-1782. The sequence continues at coordinate 3,753 of CACXDF010000019.1, forward strand.
ACA
>CACXDF010000020.1 GCA_902766325.1 uncultured Eubacteriales bacterium
GTACGTCGCCATGACGAGAGCGAAAGAACTCTTGTACGTTTCCGCCGTAAAAGGATTCCGTCGTAAGTATAATCGTAACGAAGCGGCTATGCCTTCTCGCTTTATGAGCGAAGCGAAAGGAACGCCTGTTGCCGTGCCGAAAGCCAATCCTTGGCAAAAGACTTCTTACGAGAAATACGGATCGTATCGCTATCGCGACGAAGAAGAAAATATACCGTCTTATCCGTATCCTATGCAACAAACAAAGGCTGTTTCTTATCAAGCAAAGCCGCAAATACAGGTTGCCGGAGCCATGCCGGATCCCGCATCGGCGCAAAAGAAAGACTTTTCCGGTTTTCATGCCGGAGCGAAAGTTCGTCATAAAAAGTACGGCGTGGGAACCGTGCTTATCGTGGAAGGAAGCGGCAATACTTCTACCGTGACCGTGGCCTTTAAGGACCTCGGCATCAAAAAATTCTCCCTTGCCATCGCGCCGCTGGAGCTTATTTGATCATGAACGAAGAACAAAGAATGAAAGAATTGGTGAAACTGCTGAACCGCTACGCCAAAGAGTATTACGAACTGGACGCGCCTACCGTTTCCGACAAAGAATACGACGAACTGTATTACGAATTGGTCGGACTTGAGTATACGCTCGGGTATTCTTTGCCCGATTCTCCCACGCATAGAGTAGGCGGCGCTCCGCTGAAAGAGTTCGTTCGATATCCGCACCGTTTGCGACTTTATTCTTTGGATAAAGCAAAAGGAAAAGAAGAACTTACGGCCTGGTTCGAGCGTATAAAAAAACAGTTCGGTTTTATTCCCGTTATGAGCGTGGAACATAAATTCGACGGTTTGACGCTTTCTTTGACCTATCGTGACGGCGTTCTCGTGACGGCGGCGACGCGCGGAGACGGCGTGGAAGGCGAAGATGTGACCGCTCAGGTAAAGACCATTCGCAGCGTGCCGCTTTCTATTCCGTATAAAGGAGAGATCGAAATTCAGGGAGAAGGATTAATGCGTCTTTCTTCGTTGAAAGAATATAACGAAAAGGCGTCCGTTCCGCTTAAAAACGCGCGCAACGGCGTTGCCGGCGCCATCCGTAATCTCGATCCGAAAGTGACCGCGGCAAGAAAACTCGATTTTGTTGCCTATAACGTAGGTTATTTCGAAGGGAAACTTTTTAATTCTCAAAAAGAAGTCAATGCTTTTCTGAAAGAAAACGGCTTTTTGACCGATGAAATTTTCTTTTTGACCGATTCTTTCGACGACGTGTGGAAAAAACTTGCCGAAATCGAAGAAGGGCGACCGAGCTATGACTTTTTGATCGACGGCGCCGTGCTTAAGATCAATGATTTCGCGTTGCGCGAGGAGGTCGGTTACACCGAAAAATTCCCCCGATGGGCGCTTGCGTATAAGTTCGAAGCGGAAGAAACGACGACGACGGTCAAAGCGATCGAATGGCAAGTCTCCCGTACGGGCAGGCTTAATCCGCTCGCCATTTTGGAGCCGGTCGATCTGCTTGGCGTTACCGTGCAACGCGCAACGCTCAATAATTATGACGACATTATGAAAAAGGGCGTAAAAATCGGTTCGCGCGTTTTTATACGCAGAAGTAACGACGTTATCCCGGAGATCATGGGCGTAGCCGAGTATCCGGAGGATTGTAAAGAGGTCGCGCGCCCCGTCTGTTGCCCGGCCTGCGGCGCGCCTGTCAGAAAAGAAGGAGTCTTTTATTATTGCACGAACAGCGATCGTTGCGCGCCCACTATCGTGTCCGCGCTCGATCATTTTGCTTCCAAGCCTTGCATGAATATAGAGGGATTAAGCGAAAAAACGGTTGAACTAATGTATAACGAATTGCATGTGAAATACCCGTATCAACTGTATTCGCTTTCGATGGAAGATCTGCTTTTATTGGATGGCTTTAAGGAAAAGAAAGCAAGTAATTTATTGCGTGAAATCGAAAAAAGCAAGAACGTTACGCTTGATAGATTTTTGTTTGCGCTCGGTATTCCGACCATCGGCAAAAAAGCGGCAAAACAACTGGCTGACCGCTTTGAAACGCTGATAAATGTAGCCAACGCTACAGTTTTCGATATAATGGAAATCGACGACTTCGGACAGATCATGGCGGAAAACGTCACTGATTTCTTCATGAACGCGGATAATATGGACGTTGTTAATAAACTCATTTCCGCCGGGATCACGTTTATTACGGAAGAAAAAACGGAAGGCGTTTTTTCCGGAAAAAACGTCGTTTTGACAGGGAGTTTAAGTTCCTATAAGCGTAGCGCCGCAGCGGCTGAGATCGTCGCGCGGGGAGGGAAAGTGGCCGACAGCGTTTCTTCTTCGGTCAATCTGGTGGTCGTAGGATCGGACCCGGGCAGCAAGCTGACCAAAGCGCAAAAACTCGGTATCGAGATCTGGGACGAAGAGCGTTTTCTTTCCGAGCTCAATAAATAATATAAAAATATTTGTCAAATTTTTTTATTTGTGCTATAATACCTCACAATCCAGACAGCGAGGTGTTTTCGCATGAAAAGCATGACAGGATACGGCAGAGGTATCGCAGAAAAAGACGGGCGTAAGGTCACGATAGAACTTCGTTCGGTTAACCATCGTTTTTCCGATTATTCCATGAAATTTCCGCGATTTCTTTCCGCTTGCGAAGACGCCGTTCGCAAGGTTTGTTCCGAGTATATCGTCCGCGGACACGTCGACGTTTTTTTGCTTTACGAAAACAATCGTGACGACAAGGCCGCCGCTTCGCTCGATCTTCCGCTTGCAAAACAGTATCTCGAGATCGCGAAAGAGCTGGAAAAAGCGGGCTTTATCAACGATCTTACCGCCGCGCGGGTCATGAAGATGCCCGACGTTGTGGAAGTGAAAGAAGCGGACGAAAATATCGACGAGATCATCGCTTTGGTCACGGAGGCTACGCGGGAGGCTTGCGAAAAACTTGTCGAAACGAGAGAAGCCGAAGGCGAAAAGCTTCGCGTCGATCTTCTTGCTAAGTTGCGCAATCTGGAAGACATGGTTTCTTTCATCGAAGAACGCGCGCCGCTTGTTGCCACCGTTTATGCGGAAAAACTGAAAAAGCGTATGACGGAATACCTCGACGGCATCGAGATCGATCAAAGTAAGTTCTTATCCGAAGTTTGTCTGTATACCGACCGCGTCGCTATCGACGAAGAGTTGACCAGACTGAGAACGCACTTTGCCCGTTGCAAAGAGATTTTCGAGTCGGACGGAGCCATCGGCAAAACGCTTGATTTTACCGTTCAGGAAATGAACAGAGAAATAAACACCACCGGTTCAAAGTGCAGCGATATCCGGATCACCGAAAAGGTCATCGCCGCTAAGAACGAACTGGAAAAATTCAGAGAGCAGGTACAAAACATAGAATGAGAAAAGGCATCGTTTTCGTTATTTCCGGCCCGAGTGGGGCAGGAAAGGGCACCGTCGCCAAAGGCTTGGTCGACACCCTCGATAATATCAGTTTCAGCATTTCGGCTACCAATCGCGCGCCGCGCGTCGGAGAAGTCGAAGGCAAGAGCTATTATTTCGTTTCGGACGAACGCTTCGGCGAGATGATAGCAAACGGCGAATTTCTGGAATACGTCGATAAGTACAAAAATAAGTACGGCACGCCGAAGTCTTCCGTCTGCGATCTGATCGATCGGGGCGTGGACGTTATTTTGGACGTAGAAACGATCGGCGCCGCCAATATCAAGAAAGTTATGCCCGACGCGGTGAGTATTTTTATTTTGCCGCCGTCGCTTGCCATTCTGAAACAGCGTCTTATAAATCGCGGGACGGAATCGTCCGATCTGGTTGAGATCCGCTTTTCTCAAGCGTGCGACGAGATCGGTTGCGCCCGTGATTACGACTATATCGTCGTCAACGACGACAGGGACAAATGCCTTAAGTCCGTCGCTTCCATTATCGAAGCGGAACGGCAAAAAGGTTTTCGGAACGAAGAATTGCCCGATCTTGTGCTGAAGGGCAAAGTGATTTCCGACTGAACGAAAAAATAAACAAAAAGGAGATATATGCACTATGATGATCGATCCGCCTATCGATAAACTGATCGAAATGACGCCTTGCCGCTACGCGCTCGTTTGCGGCCTTGCCAAGCGCGCCAAAGAACTCAACGCGACCGAGGCCGCCGAAATGGAAGAGAAGGGCGAAAAGCCGCTCAGCCGCGCCGCGCACGAGATCTACGAAGGAAAAATCATCCTTCACGTCGATAAATAAGCGTGAAAAGGAACGTTGTCGTAGGAGTGACCGGCGGTATCGCCGCTTATAAGACGTGCGAGCTCGTTTCTCGTTTGGTAAAAGCGGGCTACGGCGTCAAAGTGGTGATGACCGAACACGCGAAAGAATTCGTTACTCCTCTAACATTCGAGACGCTCTCGAAGAACGCCGTTATCGGAGATATGTTCGCTCCGAAGCCCCATTTCGAGGTGGAACACGTATCGCTGGCTAAATGGGCCGGCGTGTACGTCATTGCGCCCGCTACCGCCAACGTGATCGCTAAGATCGCCTCGGGCGTAGCCGACGATATGCTGACCACTTCTTTTATGGCGACCGAAGCCGTCCGTATCGTTTGTCCGGCGATGAATACCGTCATGTATAACGACGAAGCGACGAAAAAGAACCTTGCTCTTTTGAAAGAACGGGGCGTTCTCGTCGTCGAGCCGGGCACGGGCAGGCTCGCTTGCGGAGACGTCGGCGTGGGCAGAATGGAAGAGCCCGCCGCCATTTTCGAGCAGATCGACCGGATATTGACTCCCAATCCCGATTTCCGCGGTAAGCGCGTTCTGGTTACGGCCGGAGGTACGACCGAAGACATCGACGGAGTAAGATATATCGGTAATCGTTCTTCCGGAAAGATGGGCGCGGCTATTGCCGAAGCCGTTATACGTAGGGGAGGAGAAGTTACTTTCGTGTACGGAAGCATTTCCGTTCCCGTGCCGGAAAAAGTCAAAGCCGTCCACGTTACTTCCACACAGGATATGTACGACGCCGTTCTGAAAGAAATGGAGGACTGCGACGTCGTTATTAAGAGCGCCGCGCCTGCCGATTATCGCGTCAAACAAAAGTTCGACTCCAAGATAAAGAGCGAGACGCTTACGCTCGAACTTGTTAAGAATCCGGACATCGCCCAAGCGGTGGGAGAAAGGAAAGGCAATCGCATTTTGGTCGCTTTTGCGGCGGAAACGAACGATCTTATTAAGAACGCCGCGCAAAAACTTTTGAAAAAGAACGCAGATCTCATCGTCGCAAACGACGTTACCGAAAAGGGTGCGGGATTTAATTCCGATACCAATATCGTTACGCTTTTGTATGGAGACGGTCGAATAGAAAGTCTGCCCATAATGCCGAAAACGGAACTTGCCGATACCATTCTCGACGCCGTACAAAGCCTATGATCTATCAAGTTATCGTCGATATCAGTAACAGCAACGTGGACAGGGTCTTTGATTATTCCTGTCCATTTGCTATTGAAGAGGGGAGCAGAGTCAAAGTTCCTTTCGGTAATCGAACGATAGAAGGCTTCGTGATCGGTACAAAAGAAAGCACCGACGTAAAAACAAAAGACATCATCGCGAAGTTAGACGACTTTACGCCCGTCACGCCGGAAATGATCGCGCTGTCGAGGTATTTGAAACAGAATTGCAATATCCGCTACGCTGACAGCCTGCGTTTATGTATCCCCGGCAAATTGCGCGGAGGACGGATCAAAGAACTAACGCGCGGTTTTTTGCGTCTCGACGTCAGTAAAGAGATCGCTCGGACGTTGATCGGAAAAAACGCTCCCAAACAGCTTGCTTTATTGGAAGAAATATCTCCCGAAGGCGAATTTGAGAGCATCCTTGCCGCCGGATACGGACAAAGCGCCGTAAAAGGCTTACTTGCCAAAGGAATATTATCCAAGACCGTCGTTCAAGTCCGGAGAAAGCCGCTCAAAGACATGGACGGAGCGGCGAAAAAAGTCGTTTTGTCACCGCAACAACAGGAGGCGGTGGAGACGATCTATAACAATATGGGAACGACCGTTCTGCACGGCGTTACGGGAAGCGGAAAAACGGAAGTCTATATGGCCGTTATCGACCGCGTTTTGAAAGAAGGAAAGTCGGCTATCATGCTTGTGCCGGAGATCAGTCTGACGCCGCAGATGCTGAACGTCTTTCGCGGGCGTTTCGGCGATAAAGTGGGGCTTCTTCATAGCGGGATGAGCGACGGAGAACGGTTCGACGAATGGATGAAACTGCTCAATAAAGAAGCCACGGTCGCGCTCGGAGCGCGCAGCGCGGTGTTTGCACCCGTAGAAAACGTGGGCGTCATCATCATCGACGAAGAGCACGATACCAGTTACGTTTCGGACAGCAATCCCCGTTATCATACGCACGAGATCGCCGAATTCCGCAGAAAATACAATAATTGTCGCCTGGTCCTGGGCAGCGCGACGCCTTCTCTCGATACCTATTATAAAGCGGTAAAAGGAGAGTATAAACTGGTTAAAATGACCGCTCGCGCCAATAAGCGGGCTATGCCGGAAATGGAGATCGTCGATATGCGGAAGGAGATCCGCGCCGGCAACAACAATATGTTCAGCAGACGACTTCTTGCCGAACTGGATAAGACGATCAAAGCCGGCAATCAGGCTATGATCTATATCAATCGGAGAGGATTCGCTTCTTTCGTACGGTGTAAAGCCTGCGGATACGTGCCTCATTGTACCGATTGCGAAGTGAGCCTGACTTACCATAAAGAAGACAACCGCCTGAAGTGTCATTATTGCGGAAAAGAATACTACAATCTGGACGTCTGTCCGGAATGCGGAAACGATAAGCTGTCGTACGGTCGTATCGGAACGGAAACGGTCATGGAAGAACTCAATAAACTCTTTCCCGGCGTAAAAGTGCTCCGTCTCGATAACGATACGACGTCTTCGAAAGATTCTACCGCAAAGATATTATCCGCTTTCGCCGCGAAAGAAGCGCAGATACTTGTGGGAACGCAGATGATCGTCAAAGGACACGATTTTTCGGACGTGACCCTTGTGGGCGTCCTTGACGCCGATCTGAGCCTGTATTACAGCGATTATCGCAGTAACGAAACGACCTTTCAACAGATCACGCAGGTCGCGGGCCGCGCGGGCAGGGACGACAAAGAAGGGTCCGTCATCATACAGACTTACAACCCTGCCCATTACGTATTCAGGTTTGCGCGGCAATATGATTACGAGGGCTTTTTCGAGAAAGAGAACAACGTGCGGGAGTCTACTTCTTTTCCGCCGTTTTCCAAGATCGTTCGCATTCTTTTGAAAAGCGAGAACGAAGAAAAGGCTTTGCGCGCCGCAAGAGACTGTTATCAGCGGATGCGGAAGATAAAAGAAGAAAAAACCGGTCTGTTCCGGGTGCAGGCGATGCGCGCTCCGGTAAAAAGGATCAGTAACGAATTCCGTTTTCAAGTCGTCATTTGGATAAAAACGGAAGCGGAAAAAGACCTTTTGCCGCGTATTTACGCCGAAGCGGACGACTTGAACGGCAAAAACGTGGTGACTTTCGTAGAAGTCAACCCGATCAATATGAGATAGAACAAAGAACTTATTTGGGAGGAACATATGGCGATCAGAACAATATTTCAGGAAGGAGAAGAGTGCCTTTCCAAGCGTTGCCGCGAGGTGACCGTATTCGACGAGAGATTATCGAATCTTATCGACGACCTTTTCGATACGTTGCATAAAGCGGACGGAGCGGGACTTGCCGCGCCGCAGATCGGCGTCGTACGCCGGGTAGCCGTCGTAGACGTCGACGGTGTAAAACTGGAACTCGTCAATCCGCAGATCATTGCCGCCGAAGGACAGCAGATCGGCGAAGAAGGATGTTTAAGCGTCGATTTTTCTAAGAATTGCGAAGTTTTGCGCCCGCAAACGGTAACCGTTCGCGCATACGACAGACACGGTAAGCTTTTTGAAAAAACGGTCAGCGATCTGCCGGCAAGATGCGTTTGCCACGAACTCGATCATCTCGAGGGTATTCTGTTTTATACTCGCGAATATAAAGGAAAGAAGAAATGAGAGTGATCTTTTTGGGTACGCCGGCTTTTGCCGTAGGCGTATTGGATCGGATAGCGCGTTCTTCGCACGAGGTAGTCTGCGTCGTGACGCAACCCGATCGCGAATGCGGCCGCGGAAAGAAGGTATCCGCCTGTCCGGTCAAAGTTTATGCCGAGGAACACGGTATACCGACCCGGCAATATGAAAAAATCAATCTATGCGTAGAGGACTTACGCGCGTTCGACGCGGATATCATGGTGACTTGCGCATACGGACAGATACTGCGCCAACAGGTGCTCGATCTGTGTAAACACGGTATCATCAACGTGCACGCGTCGCTTTTACCTGCCTATCGCGGGTCTTCTCCGGTGGAATGGGCGCTTATTAACGGCGAAAAGGAAGTGGGCGTGACCATCATGCAAACCGAGCTCGGCGTCGATACCGGCGCGATGATCCTGCAAAGATCGATCAAACTCGACGGAACGGAAAACGCCGCCGAAACGTTGGAAAAGTTGAGCGTATTAGGCGCCGATCTTATCGTGGAAGCGCTTGATCTGATCGAAAAAGGCAAAGCTGTTTTTACGCCGCAGGACGAAAACAAAGCGACAAAATGTCGTATGTTCGTCAAAGAGGACGGAAAGCTGTCTTTTGAAAAGAGCGCCGCGGAAGTACATAATTTTATCCGCGGGATAAATCCCCGTCCGGGCGCTTTTGTTTTTTCCGAACAAGGAAGGATCAAAGTGCTTCGCGCGTTACCTATCGAGTATCGCGGAGGCAGCAAGGCGGGCGAGATCGTAGAAGCCGATCCGAAAAAAGGCCTGATCGTAAAATGCGGAGAAGGGTATCTAAAATTATTGCAAATTCAAGGCGAAAACGCCAAGCCGATGAGTAGCGAAGACTACTTGCGTGGTAAAAAACTAACGGTAGGAAAAGTATTCGAGTGACGGGAAAAGAAATATACGACGCCGCGTCCGTTCTTGCGGAAGTTACGGGCAAGGGCGCCTATCTGAATATCGCACTGAAAAAAGCGACCGGAAGGGGAGCGCATATGCTCGTGTACGGCGTGATGGAAAAATACTGTCTGCTAAACAGGATCGCCGACGAACTGTGTGATAAAATAAAGAACAATCTTCGTCCGTATATGCTTGTCGGGCTCTATTGCGTCGTAAATAAGGTAGCTCCTTTTGCCGTGATCAACAAAGCCGTTTCCGACGCGTTGACTTATGGGGGCAAGGGCGCGGTCAAGGGCTTTTTTACCGCGGTATTGACAAAGGCCGACCGCGCGGAATATTCTTTACCCGCTCCCGGTAAAAAGGGGTACGACGAAGTACGCTTCAATTTACCTTCCTGGCTCGTCGGAATGTATAAAAAAGAATTTCCGGATTCTTATGCCGAGATCATCGACAATTCGGAGAAGCACAGGGTGCATATCGTAGCCTGTTGTTCGGAAGAGGAGATCCGCGCCGCCGATCCTTACGCGGAGAAGACGCAAACCGGTTATTTCGTGAAGAACGGAGAGACGATCGGCAAATTGTTCGAGCAGGGGAAAGCGACGTATATGAGTCTCGGTTCGACGCTCGTATGCGAAGCAGCAGGAGAGGTGAAAGGTAAAAAAGTGCTCGATTGTTGCGCCGCGCCGGGCGGAAAGTCGATCTATTTGGCGAAGAAAGGGGGTAAAGTCACTTCTTGCGACGTCTATCCGCATCGCTTGCGCCTGATCGAAGCGTACGCCAAGCGTATGAATACGGTCGTGACCGTTCGCGAGCAGGATGCTACCAAGAAAAACAGCGACTTTTTATCGGCGTTCGACACGGTGCTTTGCGACGTGCCGTGCAGCGGGTTCGGAGTAATCGATAAAAAAAGAGACATCGTTATCAATCGTACGTACGACGATATTATCGCGCTTTCCGAATTGCAGTCGGAAATAATAAACAACTGCTGTGATTACGTCGTAAAAGGCGGCGTGCTGGTCTATTCGACCTGTACCGTTTTTTCGTTGGAAAACGAGCGCGTAGTCGAGAAGTTTTTGAGCGGACATAAAGAGTTCACGTTGGAAGAAGAGCATCGGTATCTTCCCGACGGAAAGGGTATGGAGGGCTTTTACGTATGCCGGATGAGAAAAAATTGAGCTTGCAGGATCTGTCCGAAAAGAAGATATCCGAAGTTCTTTCCGGGTACCCTTCTTTCCGCGCGAAACAAGTCTATCTTGCTTCCATGCAATATAAAGAATATGAGCAGATGAGCAATCTGCCCAAAGATATCATTGCGTTCCTCAGTGAGAGGTACGACGATACGGCGGTTCGTATCCAAAAGGTCTTCGAGGGGAAAGACGGTACGGAAAAATATCTGTTTTTACTTCGGGACGGCAATATGATCGAGGGCGTTTTTATGCCGCACGGGTACGGAAACACCATTTGTATCAGTACGCAGGTAGGTTGTAGGATGGGTTGCGCTTTTTGCGCGTCGACGCTGAACGGTCTCGTACGAAATCTGACCGCCGGAGAAATGCTCGGACAGGTGCTTGCCGTCAACGTCCGTCACGGCGGAACGCTCAAAAAAAGAGCGATCACCAATATCGTATTGATGGGAAGCGGAGAGCCGCTCGACAACTACGACGAAACGACCGAGTTTTTACGTCTCGTTTCGGCCGAAAACGGTATCAATATTTCTTTACGGAATATTTCTCTTTCCACTTGCGGATTAGCGGACAAGATCAAACTTCTTGCCGACAGCGGGCTATCCGTGACGCTTACGATCAGTTTGCACGCGCCTACGGACGAAATTCGGGAAAAGATCATGCCCGTGGAAAGAAAATATAAGATCGCCGAAGTGTTGGACGCCGCTCGGTATTATTTTGCCAAAACGGGCCGACGGGTGATCATAGAATATTCGCTCATCAAAGGAGTCAACAGCAGGGTGGCGGAAGCGAAAAAGCTGGCAAGGCTCTTACGCGGTTTTTCCTGCCACGTCAACCTGATCAACCTCAACGAGGTAAAAGAAAGAGACCTTTCCGGGGTGGATAAAGCGACGGCGGACGCCTTTATGACAGCTCTTACGGAAAGCGGGATCAGCAATACGATGCGTCGTTCGATGGGTAACGATATCGGAGGCGCTTGCGGACAACTCAGAAGAAAATTCGTCGGGGAGGAAGGGACTTATTAAAGGCGTCGTCACAAAAGCCGTTGCCGGGGCGTTTTCCGTCGAAACGGAAGAAGGGATCCGGACCTGCTCGGTCAGAGGAAAGATCAAAAAGGACATCGACATTTTCGTGGGTGACCGCGTAGAAGTCGAAGAGGACGTGATAGAGAGCGTTTATCCGCGAAAAAACGTTCTGATCCGACCTTACGTCGCCAATATCGACGCGCTTTTTATCGTCCTTGCGCCCGTTCCCGAACCGGACTGGGTTTTGGTGGAAAAACTGCTTCTTAACTGTCGTCAGGAAGGGATACCGGTCGCGATCGTATTCAATAAATGCGAACTTATGGCAAGAGAGGAAGAAGAGCGGCTCCTCGCGCCGTACCGACGGGACGCCGACGTGTTTTTCGTCAGCGCAAAAAAACAGATCGGCCTGGACGCTCTTGCTTCTTATATCGAAGGCAAGACCGTCTGCTTTGCCGGGCAAAGCGCCGTCGGAAAAACGTCGCTCGTCGCCGCCCTCGGGAGCAAAGATCTGGTCGTCGGAGATCTCAGTAAGCGGATTCGTCGCGGTAAGAACACTACGCGCGCCGTGGAGATACACGACTTTGCCGGCGGAAAGCTGGTGGATACCTGCGGTTTTTCCGTGGCGGAAAGCATCGATATCAAGCCGGAAGAACTGATTTACTATTACGAGGACTTTTTAAAGGTGCAGAACAAGTGTCGGTTCGCCAATTGCAAGCACATCAGCGAGCCCGGCTGCGCCGTAAAAAAAATGTTGGAAGAAGGTACCTTCGACAAAGACAGATACGAACGGTACGTCAAGTTATATCGTGAGTTGGAAGAAAGGAGGAAAAAGCAATATGTCTGACGTTTTGATCGCGCCGTCTATTTTGAGCGGTGACTTTTGCAACATGGAAAAGTCCGTCCGGGATTTGGAAAAGTGGGGCGGAGACTGGGTCCATTGCGACGTTATGGACGGCGTATACGTGCCGAATATCACTTTCGGGATGCCGATGATCGCCGCTATCCGCAAGATCACGCAAAAGACCCTGGACGTTCATCTGATGATCACCGAGCCGGAAAAATACGTGGAACGGTTTGCCGACGCGGGCGCCGATATCATTACCTTTCACCCGGACGCGTCGAAAGATCCGAGCGCCTGTATCGACCTTATAAAGGGCAAAGGAAAGAAAGCCGGCGTCGTCTTTAATCCCAACGTGTCCGTCGAAAAATACGCTTATTTATTCGATAAATGCGACCTTGTCGTCGTGATGACGGTATACGCCGGATACGGCGGACAAAAGTTGATACCGGAGTGCATAGAGAGGATACCTCTCATCAAAAAGCTGTCGGGAAATAAGATCCCCGTCGAAGTAGACGGAGGGATCAACAAAGAGACGTATGTTTTGGCGCTCAAAGCGGGCGCGGACGTACTGGTCGCGGGGAGCGCCGTTTATAAAGCGGCAGACCCGGCCGACGTGATAAGAACGATACGAGGCACTTTATAACGGGCGTTTTCATATAATGATCCGAGTAAAGGAGGATCGAAATATGAAAATCATCTGTTTGAGTTGCCCCAAGTTTATTAAAAAAATAATCCGCTTCTTTTGCGGAAAGGAATAACGGACTATGGTTACGAAAGATGAAAAAGACTATATTTTTTCCGGATTGAAGACTATGCACCCGAACGCGGGATGCGAACTGAACTTTTCTTCCGTGTACGAACTCCTCGTGGCCGTTATTCTCAGCGCGCAATGCACGGACAAACGGGTCAACGAAGTGACGAAGAAACTTTTTGAAAAGTACAACACGCCCGAGCAGATCGCTCCGCTGACCGTGGAAGAACTCAAACCGTACATATTCAGTTGCGGTTTTTATAACAA
>CACXDF010000021.1 GCA_902766325.1 uncultured Eubacteriales bacterium
CCTGCGGCGAGCATGACGGTAAGGATCGTTTACGTCTTCGTTTTCTACCTTATTTTCTGCGTGTCGGACGCCTTCTACGATATGGCGCTTATGACGACCTCCGCCAGAATGACGGACAACCCCAACGACAGAAAGAATTTTTATACGATAGCTTCGTTCGCGTCCACTCTCGGATCCATGCTTCCGGGCGGCGTTATCCCCATGTTCATGAGTATGTACAAGGATCACCAAACCCAAGAATGGATCTATATTATCTGCGCTCTTATCTTCGGCGTCGTCGGTCTCGCCACGATGATCATGCCCGGTCTTACTTTGAAGGAAAAGATCCAGGTCAGTATAAAAGAAGCGCCGGTGAAGATCAACGCAAAAGCGATCCTGCAAAACAGACCTCTGATTACGGCAGTATTTGCGCAGATACTCGACAGTATCAGGCAGATATGTTACGGCGCGCTTTTGTATTTCTATACGCACACGCTCGGCGCGGCATGGCTTTCTACCGCTGTCGGCGCCGCCAGTTCGGCGCTTAGCTACGTCGGTATAGCTTTGATACCGTTTATCGGAAAAAAACTTGCTCCGCGCGATATCATCGCAGGCGGTTATCTGTACACGGCATGTTTCTACATAATTTTGCTCACTTTCGGTAGTATGTTCTTCATTCATTCGAGCGACGTCTCCGGAAATATGGGATTTATTGCGCTTGCCGGTATTTGTATTGCGCTCGGCGGTTTCCCCAACGGAGCCATCGGCGCCGCCAGAAGGATCCAACTTGCCGACTCCGCAGACTATATGGATTGGAAAATGAGAAAGAAATACGGCGTCGGTACACGTTCGGAAGGTATGGTCTTTGCCGTTAACTCCATGGCGGGCAGGATCAACGGTTTTTGGAAGGACCTTTTGCTGCCGCTCGGCCTCGGTCTGATCGGATATATCAGTAAAAACGACAACGTAGAAGAAGTGCAGCAATCGGCGGATACGCTCAAAGGTCTGTTCTATTTGGTTGCGGTTCCCGGCGTTGTGGGTAACCTTTTACCGGGTCTTGTGACCCTGCTCGATAACTTCCGCGGCAAGAGAAGAGACAGGATCCTTGCAGAACTTATGGAAATGAGAAGAGCGGACGCAGAACAAGAAGAGACTACCGACGGACCTTCGGACGGCGACGGCGGAGAAACGACGCCTCCGGAACCGGAAACGGTCGAAGAAGTCATTGCATAAATGATCTCGGAAGAATTAATAGCTCATTCGGAAAAATCGTACGCGGCATTTCAGGCGGCATTAACGCCGGGGGTGCCGCTTTCGGCGTTTATCGGGGTCCGAGTTCCTGCTTTGAGGGAAATAGGTAAAAAATATTTCGGAACGGAAGAGGGCGAACGCTTTATGTCCGCTTTGCCGCATAAATACTATGAAGAAAATATGCTTCACGGCATAATGATCTCGCAGATAAAGCAATTCGACACGTGCCTTGCGGAAGTAGATCGTTTTTTACCGTACGTCGATAATTGGGCCGTTTGCGACACATTATCGCCCGCCGTATTCAAAAGGAACAGGGAAAAACTTTTTCCCATCGTAAAAAACTGGATGACTTCCGAGCGCGTTTATACCTGTCGATTCGGCGTAAAGTGCTTAATGAACTATTATTTGGACGATCTTTTCCGGAAAGAGTATCTCGAATTACCGCTCGTCGTGAAAAGCGACGAGTATTACGTAAAAATGATGGTGGCCTGGTATTATGCCACCGCGCTTGCGAAACAGTACGACGAGGCCGTTAAATTGCTTGAAAGCCGCGTTTTACCCGTGTGGGTGCATAACAAAACCATTCGGAAGGCGATCGAAAGCTATCGCGTGACCGATGAACGAAAAGAATATCTCAGAACGTTAATTATAAAATAAAAAAAAGGAAAACGAAATGAACGAATTTTTCAAAAAAACAGGGGCGTGGCTGGAAAAACACGTCGTCGTGGGAATCTTGATCATAGCGCTTCTCGCATTCATTGTTATTGTGCCGTGCGTATATAAAGAATATTGCACCTCGCCGAAGACGTTTAAGGCGGATCGGGTTTCGGAAGGGATTGTTCCTACCGATGAAGACTTAAAAAACGCGGTCAAGTACGATCGGGTCGTTATTTTCGGCGTTGACGGCGCGGGCGGGTACTTCGGTCAATGCGACACGCCTAATTTCGATCGGATTTTTTCGGAAGGAAATATCAATCTGAACGGCGTTTCTCAATATCCGACCGTCAGCTCGCAGAACTGGGCGTCCATGCTTTACGGCGTAACGGCGCAAAAACATCAGATCACCAACACGCAAGCGTCGCTTTTACCGCATCTCGGCGTTAAATATCCTTCCGTTTTCAAAACGTATGCCAAGCATCATAAGGACGCGACTTATTTTTCAGCCGTCGATTGGATCCCCGTTAACTACGGGATCATCGAAAACGGGATCAAAGGAATGACGAAAAAATATGCCAAATCAATGGTAAAAGACGATGGGAGCGAATATGCCATCGATAAAAAAGTGGCCGAACTTGCCGTCGAGAGGTTAGAAAAACACAGAGATGCGATCACGTTTTTACATTTTGATTGCGTAGATCACGCCGGGCACGGGGTCGGATACGGTAGCGCTCCTTTTGTCGCGGCTCTGCAAGAGGTCGACAGAGATATGGGTATCGTGTACGACGCTTACCGGGAAAAGGGACTTGTCGAAGGCACGCTTTTTATTTGCGTATCCGATCACGGGCACGCTCTTACGGGCGGTCACGGCGGCGAAGAGGAGACCGAAAAGGTGGTTACGCTCGCCGTTGCCGGCGGTAAAGGGAATATCGTTAAAGGAACGTGCGGAAAGTACGTTACGCATGATCTTGCGTCCGTTATTTTGTACGCGCTCGGCGAAAAACAGCCCGCTCATTACGAAGGCGGCGTACCGAAGAATCTTTTCAGTACGCTCGAGCTCGAGTAGGACGGGCAAAACGAAAAATTGCTTTACAAAGCAACCTATATTTTGTATACTATAATATATTATTTTATTAACGGAGAAGGAACGAAAAATGCATTTGAAAAGGCTGGAAGCATACGGGTTTAAATCCTTTGCCGATAAATTGCAACTCGACTTCACGACGGGCGTTACCTGTATCGTCGGGCCGAACGGTTGCGGTAAAAGCAACGTATGCGACGCCATTAAGTGGGTCCTCGGAGAACAGAACGCGCGTAATATACGAAGCGGCGGCCAAGGCAAGACCATGCAAGAGGTCATTTTTAAGGGAACGAATAACCGCAAGCCCATGGGTTACTGCGAAGTTTCGCTTGTTTTCGATAATACAGACAGAGCTTATAAGATCGATTTCGACGAACTGATCATCACGAGAAAACTATTCAGAAGCGGCGACAGCGAATATTATATCAACGGCAAAAGAGCCAAATTAAAAGATATCATCGATCTTTTCCGCGATACCGGTATCGGTAAAGACGGTTACTCCGTCGTAGGACAAGGACAGATCGACGCTATTCTGAGCGCAAAACCGGAGGACAGACGCCAGATTTTCGAAGAAGCCGCAGGTATCTCGAAATATAAAGCCAATCGAAAAGAGGCCTTTACCAGGCTGGAACGCGCTATTTTGAATATTCGTTCTTTGGAAGAACAAATGCGCGTGCTCGAAGACGTCATCAAACCTTTGCGCGTCCAGGCGGAAGTGGCGGCAAAAGCTCGGTCTCTAAACGATAGGATCCGTCTTTTGGATATCAACCACTTTTTATACGTTTCCGATCATAGCGAAGAACAGCGCAAAAAACTGCGCGAAAAACTTACGCGCGAGACGGCGGAATTGGACGAAGTGACGAAAAAACAAGCCGACGTCAACAAAGAGTATACGGCCGCGCAGGAACAACTGAACAGCCTTGACGAAGTTTATAAACAGTTAAACGCAAAAAAATTACAACTCAGCGTAGAAGAAGCGTCGCGTAAGAAAGACGGCGAACACTTTTCCGAAACCTTAAAGAAAGTAACTTCCGATATCGAAAGATACACCGAAGATATCGCCAATAAGACGAAGCAACTGGAGATCAATCGTTCGTTTGTCGACGAATGCACGAAAGAGAGCGAAGCAAAGACGAAAGAGCACTTTGAGGCAAAATGCGACGAGCAGAACGCGATCGAAAAGTATACCGCGCTCAGCGACGCCGTCGCCGTTAAGCAAAACGAGATTAATCTGACCAACCAGGCTCTTCTTTCGGCCGCCGATAAAACGGGCGCGATCAATGCCGATATCGCTATGCTCACCGCCCAAAAAACGGCGCTCGAAGAAAATATAGAACGTAGAAACGGCGAGATCGCCGAGCATAAAGAAGAGATCAAAAAATGCGCAAAAGAGGTCGCCTCTGCCGAAGAGATCATCGCGCAGAAGACGCAGGAGATCGAAAAGAAGTTCGGCGAACAAAAGAAGCTACAGGAACAATATAACGAAGTATCCACAAAGCTGATCGACGCGGAAGATAAGTACAGAGAAAGTTACGGTACCATCGCCAACTTGAAGGGACGCTTGAACCTGTTGGAATCGAGAAAGAACAATTTCAGCAACTATGACAATCCGGTCAAGTTTTTGATGACCCATCCGGATCCGATCGTACATCAAAAGGTTTGCGGCGTCCTGGGCGAACTCATCAAAGTCATTTCTCCGAAGTTTGCCACGGCCGTTGATATCGCGCTCGGCAATAACATCAACAATATGATCACCGAGACCGCCGAAGACGCGGGGTATCTTATTGATCTGCTAAAAAGAGCTAACGCGGGCAGAGGTACTTTCCTGCCGCTCGATATGATGCGCCCGAAGCCGCTTGATCCGCTGTACGAGACTGCGTTGGAAGAAGACGGTTGTTACGGACTTGCAATGGATCTGATCCGTTGCGACGCGAAGTATCGTCCCGCTTTGGAGACGCTGCTCGGTAAAGTAGTCGTAGCGGAAGACAAAGAGGCCGCGACACGTATCGCGAGAAAGTATCGTAACGGATTCAGGATCGTTACGCTCGACGGCGAAAACTTTGCTATAAGCGGTGCTATCAGCGGCGGTTCAAGAAGCCAAAACGAGTCGCAGATACTCAGCCTGGAAAACGATATCGCCGAGGTCAACCGCCAGTTGAAAGTAAGAATGAGAGAGTACGAAATGCTCTCGAAAGACATAAACGAAGTGCGCGAAGCGAAGCAAGAAATGACGACGGCTATTTCCGTCATCGGAAATATCATCGTCAAACTGCGCGGAGAAAAAGAGGCCGCCGAAAAACAGAAGATGTTCTCGGCGCAGACAAAAGCCCGTTACGAATTCGAGATCGAAAAACTGATTTCGGAAAACAACGCGGATAAGCAGGCGGTCAGCGAAAAGAACGCTATTCTGCTCGTGCAAAGTCAGGAGACGGATACGCAGTCGCAGGCGCGTAGCGGAAGCACCGATACGTTGACGCAGCTCGCCGACGAA
>CACXDF010000022.1 GCA_902766325.1 uncultured Eubacteriales bacterium
ACCGACTTTAAGTACGCCGACGATCAAACGGCGTTTCGTTTTTCTAAAATCAAAAATTATTACGAAAACTGTCTGGAATCGACGAAGATCATGGTAAGGAGCAAACCGCTCGTCTATAAGGACGGTTTATTGAAGCAAGGCGTTATTATACGGCATCTGATCTTACCGGGAGAACTGAACAACACGTACGCGGTCATCGACGCGTATAAAAAATATTTTCATCCCGCCGCAAAGCTCAGCGTCATGTCTCAGTTTACGCCAGCGTACCGCTCTACGATCCAACGAACGCTGAAACCGCTCGAAAATAAACTTGTTATCAATTATTTACTCAAAAACGGCATTGACGACTGTTACGTTCAGGAGCTTTCTTCCGTAGGCGAACAGTACGTCCCGCCCTTTCAAACGGATTGATCCTTTTTCTCGGTCAATATTTTCAATAAAGCAAGCACGTCGTTCCCGCCGAACTCTTTGACGGAATCCGTCCCCGACGCTTCATTTTGCTTTGTGCCCTTCCTGCCGGAAAGCATCGTAAGCGCGATAAGCGTCATCGGATCGACGGCCGAAGATTGATTTTTCAGCACCTCTGTCAGAACGCCAGTCATGTCTCCCTTTCCGTTCATCAAAAACGGCAACAACAATAACAACGCGTTGTTATTCATTTTACCTCTTTAACTGCATAATGAGATTTTTCATCTTTTCTCTTTGTTCCGGCGTCAGATAGGGCGCGGCATTCCGATAAAACGTGTCCAGTTCTTCGTTGCTCACTCCCGAAGCGTTCGCCGTGCGAAACAGTTCTTGCATGAGTTGCTCTTCGCTCATAGAAGTATACCGACCGAGATCGGGCGCCGGCTGTTCTTTTCTGTTTTTCTTTTCCCGTTCTTTTTTTCTGATATATTCGCCTACGTCCATATTCCCCTCCCGGTACGTCATTATATGCCGCGGACGCTTTTTCCGTTCCTCTCGCGACAAATCTTTTTCAAGGCGTACGCCGCGTATAAAACCTGAATAAAGTTATTATTGTTTCCGAAACTGATCCTTATCGCGCCGTCCGACAAAGTGCCGAGTTTTTTATGCATAAGCGGCGCGCAATGAAGACCGCTTCTTACATAAACGCGGTATTTTACCGAAAGTACGTCGGCCGCTTCGCTCGGTTGCATCCCTTTGACGTTACAGAGGACGACGCCGTTTTGGCAAGAATAAATTACGATCCTTTTTTCCTTCGACAATAATTGAACGAAAAGACGAGCGCATGCGTTTTCTTTGGCAACGATCTTCTTTTTGCGGCGAAAGGCATATTCGATCGCCTTCCCCAAAGCGATGATACCGGGGCCGTTGAGCGTACCCGCCTCCATTCCTTCGGGGATGTCTTTCGGGACGTCGATCACCGCTCCCGAAGAACCCGTTCCTCCCGTTATAAGCGGCTCTAATACGACACCTCTTTTCACGATCAAAAAGCCCGTGCCTTGCGTTCCGAGAAGAGACTTATGCCCGCTCGTAGCGAACATATCCGCGTTCTTTAAGTCGATATCGATTTTTCCGGCGCTCTGCGCACCGTCGATCACGATCAACGCGTCCGATTTTTTACGAACGATATCGCATATCTCTTCGACCGGACTTTTTTTACCCGTTACGTTCGATACGGCTCCTATAACGACCATTCCCGTTGCCCGATCAACCGCTTTTGAAAATGCTTCTACGGTCGGATCGACAATAATAAGATCGATCTTTCCCATCGTTTCCATACGTTTGAGCGGCCGCAGAACGGAATTATGTTCGACCGACGTCGTAATAACTTTCCGATGCGTTAATCGCGCGGTAAACGCAAGGTTCAACGCTTCGGTACAGTTTTTTGTAAAGACGACTTCTCCGTCCATAAAACGCTTTCTTACGATACTTCGCACTTCTTCTATCTTCATCGCGGCGGACAAAGCCGCGCGGTGTCCCCCTCTTCCCGGATTCGCCGACAGCAAAGTCTCTTTCAATATCGTAAAGTATACGGAAAAAGGTTTTTTCCTCGACGTTGCCGCGTTATCCAAATAAACCATACGCCCTCCCAAGAAACGTTTTTGCGTTTACACGAATATATTGTATTAGCCTTAAAGCGCATTTATTCAAAGGAGAAAAAATGAACACGATCGCCGTTTTCAAGTCCAGAACGCAAGCATTATCGGTCTATCATTATCTGCAAACGAAAAAAATCGCCTGCGTCACGATCAACACACCGTCGAGATTGCATCTCGGTTGCGGCATAAGCATTTTATTCCCCGCAGCCTATATTAACGAGGTCAAAACTGCCGTCGACGCGCTCGGAGCCGCCGGATTTTTGGGCTTTTTTAATAAATAAGACCAAAATAATTTGACATAATTATTCATTCCTGTATAATAATATTTATTATGCAGTCAAATTTGCTCCATGCTTCTAAGCTGAACGCAGAGTGCTTGTCGGGTGGCGCCTATTATTTGAAAGGAACCGATTCTTATTGGTTACCTTACGCAGAAAAAATTATTCGTTCCCTTCTTCCGGACGATAGCCTTTCTTTGCGCGTTTTAGAGAAGATAAACGATATTTCGGAGATCATTTCCGCTTTTGATACCATTTGCTTTACCGACGACAAAACGGTAGTTCTCGTTAAGGATCCCGACTTCGTCCCTACGGATAAAGAACACGCTGCGTTGCAATCGTTTTTGACCTATCCTTTCGATCAAAATATCCTTTGTTTTTGCGGTTCTCCTTTTTTGAACAACGCGGAGATCAAGTTGTGCCAAGTCATAGATTGTTCCCCTCTCGATAAGTTCTCCTGCGGAGAATACGTTGAAAAACTGTTTCCTAACGGCATCGAAAAGAAAGCGGCGCGCCTTCTTATCGATTTGACCGGTTGCGATATGGCGAGGATCAACAACGAAGCAAAAAAGCTCAACGCTTATTGCGAGAACACTTTCGTTTCGGCCGACGACGTGGAACTGTGCGTCACCGAAGACACCGAGACGACCGTTTTTCTCTTTGCGAACAGTATCGTCGAAGGACGGTTGCAAGCGGCTGAAAAACAACTCGATAAACTATTGAAGCAAGGCGAAAAACCGGCTCTCTTACTTTCCATTCTGACCAATCAGTTCAGAAGGATGCTCTACTGCGCCGTAACGCCGTACGATAATAAACAAATGGCCGACCTGCTCGGCATTAAAGAATTCGCCGTGGAAAAAACGCGCAATATAAAAGGTTATTCTCAGTCCAAACTGAAAAACTGCGTCGCAATGCTGACCGATTATGAATATAAGTTCAAAAACGGTACGCTTTCCGACGAAACGGCTTTTAACCTGGCCGTATCGAATTTGCTCGCAAAGGAGGCCGTATGAAATCGTTATTATCCGATTCCGTCATAGCAAAATTCCGCATTCTTCCGGAAGCCGTTTGGTTTTTGATCTCAGTCGTCGCCGTCTTTTTCGCCGGCGCCTATAACTATATTACTTCGTCGGCAGATGCGATCGCCATCCTTATGGATAACGTTGCTTCAATGGACGTCGAATTGCAGATCAATCCCATCGCCTTCATCGCCGTTTCTTGCGTCTTTACCTCATTTCTTCAAGCGGCCATCTTCGAACTGATTAACCACCTTGTCGCAGGGGTTCTGCTTGCTCGTTTCAGCGCGAAAACAAATCGCTCGGATCTTAAGTTCCGCCTGCGTTTATGTTATATCTACTCCAACCTGTTAATCGGTCTTATCGGTATTTCTTACTTTTTTACGCAAACGACAAACGGCGCTTATACCGGCGTTTTTTCGCTCGACAACGTCGAAAACGACGTAGAACTGATACTTTCTTCCATCGTACCGTTCTCGTCGCTCACTTTTTTCCTTTACGTTTTTTACGAAGACCTCAGAAAAAGCTTTTTGCCGCAAAGGAATCATCCGAGAGCTTTGCTCTTTATCGGCAGGCTGTACTTCGGTATCTATCTCATTTTGACGCTGATCGGCGCGCTCCGCGCGGTTATTTTCCATTCCAACGTTCTTTCCGTTATTATGATGGTCTCTTATTGGTTGGATTTCGGTGTTGTGGCGATCTGGTCGGCAATCGCATACCTATACTATCTAAAACTGAAAAAGGACCCGTCCGATAATAACGACGGCGACGATCCGCAAGAACCTATTATCGTTATCACAGAAACGAAACAACACAATATATACGATGATTTCGGATTTTAAACAAGAGAGGTAATTATGGAATTAGCAGCAAAAATCGTTTCTTTGTGCCTCGCGGCGATCTACATGGTCTTAATCGTTATATTCTTTGCAAAAAGAAAATCGCCGAGTTTACTTTGCGTATACTTAGCCGTATTTCTCGGCTTTATAGCGACGCACGTTGTCGAATGGTTCGGTATAACCGGGATGGGTCTTGCTCAACAGATCATGCTCCTTATGTGCGTTTTCTGTTGCCTTGCCTGCGTCATCGTGTATGAAAACGATATAAAGACGCTCTTTGCGCGCGTAAAACGCTTACATCTGAAGACGGAACAAAAAAATATCACCGACGAAGAGGTCCGCACCTCTTTGAAAGCGATCGTATCCGCCTGTCAGTCTCTTTCCAAATCCAGAACGGGCGCTTTGATCGTCATCGTTCGGGAAAAGATCGATAATTATATCATCGAATCGGGCGTCAGGCTGGACGCGGAGATCTCCGCTCCCCTTCTCGAAAGCATCTTCAATACGAAGAGTCCCATGCACGACGGCGCCGTGATCATCAAGGACTACCGTATCGTTACGGCCGGCTCCTTCCTGCCGCTCACCAAGTCTCTTGACGTCGATAAAACTTTGGGCACCAGACACCGCGCAGGTATCGGCGTGACCGAATCGGAAGTCAACGACGTCATCAGCATCATCATCAGCGAAGAGACGGGAATCATCTCTACCGTCAGAAAAGGAATCCTCAGACGGTATCTTACCCCCGAGCGCCTCTTCGATATGCTGTATGATCCGTTGCGCGAGGACATTGAAAAAGGAAAAAAATAATTTTATTTTACGGAAGATAAAAAATGACGATTTTCGGAAAACAACCAATTCTTTTACCCAAGAAATGCGACCTGTCCAAATGGGCTGTCATCGCCTGCGACCAGTACACGACCAACATGAAATATTGGCAAGAGCTGTACGACTATATCGGCGACGCGCCGAGCACCCTTCATATCACCTTTCCGGAGATATTTCTTAAAGACGCCGACATTCAACCGCGTATCGATAAGATCAACGCAGAAATGAGGCGTTATACCGAAAGCGGTTTCTTTAAAGAAGTCCCCGGCATGGTCCTCGTGGAAAGAACTCTCCCTTCCGGCAAAAAGCGAATCGGGCTCGTCATGAGCGTCGATCTCGAGCAGTACGACTACCATAAGGTAGAAGTGCCGATCCGAGCGACCGAAGCCACCATATTAGAGCGTCTTCCCGTGCGTATGCGCATCAAAGAAAACGCCTCGATCGAATTGCCGCACATCCTGCTCCTGTACGACGATCGTAAAAAAGAGATCGTCGAGCCGATTTACGAAAACAGAGATAAATTGACCAAGCTGTATGACTTTACGCTAAATCAAAACGGCGGATCGGTGCGCGGTTATCACGTTCCCGACACGGAAGAAACGGAAAAGAAGTTCCTTTCCTTGTTGGACGAAAAAACGCAGATCGAAAAATACGGCGTCAACGCAAAGATGCTTTTCGCCGTCGGCGACGGAAACCACAGTATGGCCTCCGCAAAAGAGCATTGGAACATTCTGAAACAGTCGCTCTCTCCCGAAGAACGTCTTAACCACCCGGCAAGATACATTCTTGTCGAAGTCGTCAACCTTTATCAGGACTCTATGGACTTCGAACCCATTCACAGAGTCGTCCGTTGCGCGGATACGGAAGCCTTTATCAACGGTCTGAAAAAGGTGTTGTCCGGTCCCAAAACGCTTACGCTCGTATCGGGCGACAAGGATATTTCCATCCCCTGCCCCGCCGACAGCGCCGAGACCATCAAAACGGTGCAAGAATACTTATCGAAGGGCAAAAAAGAAAACGCGATCGAGATCGAATACGAGCATTCGGAGTCTCAAGTGAGAACGCTGGCGCAGCAGAAGGATACGGTCGGCATGCTTATGCCCACGTTCGATAAATCGACTTTATTCAACTATGTCGTTCACAATGGGAATCTGCCCCAAAAAGCATTCTCCATCGGAACGGAAGATACCAAAAAATATTACATCGAGGCAAAGAGGATTAAATAATGAACATTAAAGTAGCTAAATTCGGCGGTACGTCCATGGCCAACAAAGAGGCCATCCTGAAAGTTAAAGACATCATCCAAAGCGATCCGGAAAGACGCTTTATCGTAGTCAGCGCGCCCGGAAAAAGATTCAAGGGCGACGAGAAGATCACAGACTTACTTCTCGCCTCTTATGAAGAAAAAGTAAACAGCGGCGACTGTCATATCTATTTTGCCAAGGTAAGAGATCGCTTTACCGAGATCGTCCGCGAGTTCGGTTTAACGATCGACATCAATAAGTATCTGGACGAAGTGGAAGATAATATCAACAAGTCGACTTCCTGCGACTATGCGGCAAGCCGCGGCGAATACCTTTCCGCCCTCGTTATGAGCGAGATCCTCGGTTTTGAATTCGTCGACTCGGCAGAAATTATCAAATTTAACAAAAAAGGCAATTTCGACGCCTCTTATACCAACGACCTCGTCTCCAAACGTCTCTCCATCGCAAACGGAGCCGTTATTCCCGGTTTTTACGGCACAATGCCCGATGGCTCGATAAAAACCTTTACGCGTGGCGGAAGCGACTTTACGGGCTCGATTATCGCACGTGGCGTGCAAGCGGACGTATACGAAAACTGGACGGACGTAGACGGCTTTATGACCGCAGACCCTCGGATCGTGGATAATCCCCACATCATCGACTTTTTAAGTTATGAAGAGCTGCGCGAGTTGTCCTACATGGGCGCGAGCGTATTGCACCCGGCTTCCATCTTCCCGTTACAGTCGACCAATATCCCGATCAACGTACGCAACACTTTTAATCCGTCCGCCGTGGGAACGTACATACTCCACGATACCTCGGATAAAAAGACCTCGCTCATTACCGGTATCGCCGGCAGAACGGGTTTTACCACCTTCTTCGTACGGAAAGCGCTTATGAATAACGAAGTCGGTTTTTGCCGCAAGATCCTGTCTATTTTCGAGTATTACGATATCAGCATCGAACATATGCCCACGGGTATCGACACGATGAGTCTTATCGTGCCGAACGATCACCTGACGGACGGTCTCGAATTCAGCATTATCGAAAAGATCCGCGGCGAAGTCAATCCGGACGTTATTTTCGTCTATAAAAATATCGCCCTGATCGCCATCGTCGGACACGGAATGAGTAATCAGACCGGGACGGCCGCGCGCGTCTTTACCGCCCTGGCCAACGCCAATATCAATATCAAAATGATCGACCAGGGTAGCAGCGAGATCAATATTATCGTCGGCGTCAACGGAGACGACCTGAATCACGCCATTGCCGCGATCTATCACGAATTCTTTTAATAGAAAATACACGTAAAAAAAGACTTCGGTCGATTGGCCGAAGTCTTTTTTATTGATTCTAAAAAATTTAACTCAAAACAGATCTTTTTCGTCGTCGATATCCGTATCGAACCCTTGCAATTCTCTCAAAGTATCGTCGATCTCACCCGTTTCTTTATACTTACGATATGCGCGCAGATATTGTTCTACGTAGTCGTTTTTGTAAGCTTTATAATATTCGTTGAAATAGTCCTTTTCTTTCGGAACTTCCGGAGCCGACTCAGCTACAGGAGAAACAGTCTCGTTTTCGGTATAAGGTACCTGCGGAATGTCTTGTTTTTTTCTTCTCTTGCACATCGTTTGCCTCCAAATCCAATGATTATTACAAGTATATCACAGATATTTTTTTTCTGCAATACGAAAACGAAAATTCGATCAATATAAAGCCTTACCGGTCATCTCTACGGGTTGCGCGATACCCATCATCTTGAGCATTGTCGGAGCAACGTCGGCGAGGACTCCGCCTTCGCGCAGATCGAACTTTCCGTCTTTAACTACGACGAGCGGTACCGGATTGGTGCTGTGCGCGGTGAACGGCTTGGTAGAGCCGTCTTCGTACATCTTATCCGCATTACCGTGGTCGGCCGTAACGATAGCCTCGCCTCCTACGGAAAGTATGGCCTCGATCACCGTTTTTAAACATTCGTCGACAGCTTTGACTGCTTTGACGGCCGCGTCGAATATGCCGGTATGTCCGACCATATCGCAGTTGGCAAAATTGAGGATCATAGCGTCGTACTTGCCTGATCTGATCTGCTCGGCGGCTTTTTCGGCTACTTCATAAGCGCTCATTTCCGGTTTGAGATCGTACGTCGCGACCTTCGGAGACGGGATCAAAATACGATCTTCGTTCTCGTTCGGCTTTTCTACGCCGCCGTTGAAGAAGAAAGTAACGTGCGCGTACTTTTCGGTTTCGGCGATACGGAGTTGTTTCAAATTATTTTCCGCGAAGACTTCGCCAAGCGTATGAGTCAGCTTTTGCGGCTTGAATGCGGTATCAAGATAAGGAGCGAAAGTCGCGTCGTATTGCGTCATGCCGACGTATACGGGATGTAAAAATCCGCATTTACGCTCGAACGCGGTAAAATCATCCATAATAAAAGCTCTGGTGATCTCTCTTGCGCGGTCGGGGCGGAAATTGAAGAAGAATATGCTATCCCCTTCTTCTACGCAAGCAACCGGCTTGCCGCCTTCCATAACGACCTTCGGCGTAACGAATTCGTCCGTAACGCCCTCTTCATAACTCTTTTTGACTGCCGCGACGGGATCGGTAACTTGTTCGCCTTCGCCGAGCGTCAGCATATTGAAAGCCTTTTCCACTCTGTCCCAACGGTTGTCTCTGTCCATCGCATAGAAACGGCCGGTCACGGAAGCGATCTTACCGAATTGTTCTTTCTTTAAAAACTCTTGCAAACGGGCGATAAAATCGGCTCCGCTTGCCGGCGGAACGTCTCTTCCGTCAAGGAAGCAGTGGATATAGATATTATCCAATTTTTCTTTCTTGGCCATTTTTACGATGGCGCAAAGATGCTCGAAATGAGAGTGTACGCCGCCGTCGCTAAGCAGACCCCACGTATGGAATTTTTTGCCGTTATCGCGCGCGCTGTGCATTGCTTTTAAGATAGCTTCGTTTTCAAAAAAATCGCCGTCGGAAATCGACTTCGTGATCCTCGTGAGTTCTTGATAAACCACTCTTCCGGCGCCCATATTCAAATGTCCGACTTCGCTGTTACCCATTTGACCGTTCGGCAAACCGACGTCCATACCCGAAGCGCCGATCTGCGTGTGAGGATATTTTTTCAACAGACTGTTGAAAAAAGGAGTGCCGGCCGTCTTGATCGCGTTGCCTTCGTCGCGTTGTCCGATACCGAAGCCGTCTAAAATAATAAGACCAGTAAATTTGCTCATAGATTCTCCTTCTAAAAAACGCCGGAAACTCTCGGCTTCCGGCGCTTTTTCGGTTTTTGAATTAGTAGTTGACGACTTTGGCGAATTTTTCCGCGGTCAGGCTGGCTCCGCCGATAAGGCCGCCGTCGATCTGAGGCATAGCCATGAGTTCGGAAGCGTTAGCCGGGTTCATGCTGCCGCCGTATTGGATACGGATGGAAGAAGCGCTGGCTCTGCCATAGAGCTTACGGACGGTTTTACGAATGATCTTGATGGTATCGTTGGCGTCCTGAGCGGTAGCGGTCTTTCCGGTTCCGATAGCCCAAACGGGTTCGTAAGCGATAACGATGGACTTCAGTTCGGTCTTGGTGATATCTTTCAAAGCGCCGATCGTTTGACGAGTCACTACTTCGGCGGTCTTTCCGCTTTCTCTTTCGGAAAGAAGTTCGCCTACGCAAACGATAACTTTGAGTCCGGCTGCGAGAGCGGCCTTCGTGCGAAGATTGACGGTTTCGTCGGTTTCGCCGAAGTATTGTCTTCTTTCGCTGTGTCCGGTGATAACGTATTGAACTTTCAATTCTTTAAGCATTTCAGCGCTGATCTCGCCGGTAAAGGCTCCTTTTTCGGCCCAATGTACGTTCTGAGCGCCGATCTGAATGTTGCTGCCTCTGGCCGCTTTACGAGCGGTGACGATATCCGTGAAAGGTACGCAGCAAACGACTTCGCATTTAGCGTCTTTTACAAGCGGTTTCAATTCTTCAATGAGTTTTTTGGTCTCCTCATTGGTCTTATTCATTTTCCAGTTTCCCGCGATAATATTCTTTTTCATGATTTATCTCCTTTGGTTAAAATGTATTTCTTATTTTTTTTCGTTTAAGCAAGCGATACCGGGCAGGACCTTACCTTCGAAAAGTTCGAGCGAAGCGCCGCCGCCGGTGGAAATGTGAGACATCTTGTCGGCATAACCGAGTTGTGCGACCGCGGCCGCGCTGTCTCCTCCGCCGATAATGGTCGTAGCGCCCGTCGCGTCGGCGAGAGCCTTGGCAACGGCGTTGGTACCTTTAGCAAGAGTCGGATTTTCAAATACGCCCATAGGTCCGTTCCAAATAACGGTCTTGGCGCTCTTAACGACGTCGGCATAAAGTTTTTGGGTCTTCTCGCCGATATCGCAGGCCATCATATCGGCAGGAATGCTGTCGATATCGACCGTTTTGGATTCGATCGGCTGATCGATCGGATTGGGGAATTCTTTAACGACAACGGCGTCGATGGGCAAATAAAGCTTTTTGCCGAGATCTTTCGCCTTTTGGATCATCTTCAAGCAATATTCGATCTTTTCGTCGTCAACGAGAGAAGTACCGACTTCATAGCCCTGCGCCTTCATGAAGGTATAGGACATACCGCCGCCGATGATAAGAGTATCGCACTTATTGAGAAGGTTGTCGATAACGTTGAGCTTATCGGCGATCTTCGCTCCGCCGAGAATAGCGACGAACGGACGAACGGGGTTCTCCAAAGCGTCGGCCATAACGGACAATTCTTTCTCGATCAGGAAGCCGCAAACGGCAACCTTAGCAAAACCGTACTCGACGATCGCCGCCGTAGAAGCATGCGAACGGTGAGCGGTACCGAAAGCGTCGTTAACGAAAATATCGCAGAATTCGGAAAGCTTTTTGCAGAATTCTTCGTCTCTGCCTTCTTCGCCGGCGTCGAAACGGGTATTCTCAAGCAAAACGCATTCGCCGTCTTTCAAAGCGGCGACCTTGGCCTTAGCGTCCTCGCCTACGATATCCGTAGCGAACGTAACCTTACCGTCCAAAAGTTCGTTCAGTCTGTCCGCGACCGGCTTGAGCGTAAACTTCTTCGGATCGGACTTGAGCGCCTTGGCGATGGCTTCTTCTTTAGCCTGTTTTTGTTCGGCTTCGGGAAGAGCTTCGATAGCTTTCTTTTCTTTCTTGTTCAATTTAAAACCGGGCGTAAAGATATTGTGCGGTTTTCCCATGTGGGAGCAAAGCACCACTTTAGCGCCGTGTTCCATCAAATACTTAATGGTGGGCAGAGCGCCTTTGATTCGATTTTCATCGGTAATAACGCCGTCTTTCATCGGGACGTTGAAGTCGCAACGA
Organism: uncultured Eubacteriales bacterium; assembly: GCA_902766325.1. Lineage (GTDB taxonomy): Bacteria > Bacillota > Clostridia > Christensenellales > DTU072 > CAG-1782. The sequence continues at coordinate 11,613 of CACXDF010000022.1, forward strand.
ACGAGACACTTTTTACCTTTTACGTCGACGTCACGAATTGTCATTTTATTCATAAAAGCCTCCAAAAGGATTTATTTGTTGTGGGTATTATATCATCAAACGTCGTTTTTTGCAATCATTTATGCCCGAAAACGTAATTTCGACTTATTTTTTGCAGAAACGAGCTCTATCGATCGATAACGACAACGGTATCTTGTCCACTTTTAAGATTACGTACAGATAAACCCGAATCTATTTTTACGATTTCGTTTTCTTTTAGTTCTTTGATCCTTTTATCGACTGCATAAACGCATTCGGAAAATAAAAATAAAACAGGTAAAGAAAAAAAGGATCTATATGCAAGGAACAGGCCGTAGTCTTCTTTTTCAAATCTTTTTTTCGCCGCGCAAACGATCATTTTTGCATTGCCGCGAAGCAATTCGCAAGTAAACGGACTTTTATAGTCCTCGCCAACGCACAAACCGATCCCCTTATACACTTTTCGGCGTTTTGCTCCTTCGGCGATGCTTTCGGCTACGCAAGCGATCGCACCCTTATCAAAAATGAAAAAACCGGAGAGCGTCTTATCCAATACGACTCCGGCAAACAAAAGTACGACGGTATCGTTACGGAAAGAATAGTCCGCGAAAAAACGAAACGGAAGAGGATAAAAACTCTTCCGTATTATTATTTCATCTTTATAATATGCGATCAAACATTCTTCGCCGCCATATTTTATACTCGTTAAAGAATTCTTATCGCAATAGCAAACGCGGCATAGCATATTCAAAAAATATGCCGCGAAAAACTTATTTGTTCATCTTCTTCTTTTTATAAAGAATAATGATAGCAAAAAAGCTGACGAGCAGTCCGATCATTGCCGCAGCGATGATGATGGCGACTTTCTGATTATAGGTGAGCGAATCGGTCAATTCGCACGTCTTCACGAAGTACTGTTCGCCGTTGTATTCAACGATCGAATATTCTCCGTAATCGGCAGCCGTATTCAACAAAACTACGTTCTCGCCGTCCGATAGTTCGAGTACGGGCGGTTCTGTCACGATCTTATACAGACCTACTTTTTCTCCCATTTTAGAGGGAGAAACCTTAAGCATCTTTATATTCTCCATCGTGGCGTTCCCGGTAAAGAACAAGGCGTCAAACGTTACGTACCCTTCCACAGAGTTGACGTACAGTACTTTTTGCCAGGTACGTCCGTCCGTTCCCGCAAAGGCTTCTCCTTTCGTCTCAACGTACTCGTTTTGCGCGCAATAATGCAGCACTTCCGCGTCTAAAGACGCCTCCGCGTAGATCGGCGTGTTCGGAAGGAGTATCCATGCCGCAGTATTACTTGCGGGGGCGGAAGCTCCCGCAAACAGCGACAAAAGGCATACGGAACAGACCAAGATGGCAATCAGTACTTTTTTCATTGATCGTTTTTCAATAAATTCCTTATTCTTTCGGAACTGGATAACAAATCGGCGACCGATTTGTTTTGGTTGCAGAAAGCGAT
>CACXDF010000023.1 GCA_902766325.1 uncultured Eubacteriales bacterium
ACGGAGAGCTTACTACGCTCCTTATCGTCCAAAGTGACGACGGACGCAAGCGACCCATAGGGTATCTGAATGACGGTATACGACATCCCAAATAAAACATAAGTGATCGTAACGTATACGGATACGCCGATCGACGCGGACGAAGTGCCAAAGCCCTTCCACTTAATAAACATCAATACCGCCGACACCGCGAGAGGCAGCGCGCCGTACAGAAGCCAGGGACGATATCTCCCCCACCTCGACGGCTTAACGCTGTCGCAGATCCTCCCCATGATCGGGTCGTTCACCGCATCCCACAATCTGGCCGCCACAAACATGATCATAATGAAAAGCGGGTTCAATAACAGGACGTCGGTATAATACCTCTGCAAAAGAGTCGTGACCAATCCAAACGCCAAACAACACCCGGTATCCCCGAGTGCGTACGCGACGTAGTCCTTTCCTTTTAATCCGCTGACTTTCGCAATAAAACTTTCTTGTCCCGTGCTCTCGCTCATTTTCGTTCCCTCCGTAATAGAACCATAATAACATTATAAACCATTTTAACGACCGTTTTCAAGTGCTGCTTTTTCCCATAAGCCTCTTTTAACAAAACGTTCTTTTCGATAAAAAAAACAGTCCGGTTTTTATCCCGGACTGCCGTCGTTTTCTTAAAGGACTCTACTTGCCTATTCTGACTTCTTTGATCAGACCTTTTTTGATCAGATCCTCGGTCGTTTCGTACGGTACGCTGTAGTCGACGGTCGGTATCTTACCCTGCGCAAGGCCGGCTTTTTTACAAACTTCGGCAATCAACTGCTTGGCGTATTTTACGCGACGATTGTTTTTGACACGATACATACAGGAGACCGTATCGTACTTCGCCGCTTTCACTTTTTCGATCTTATACTTGCTATCGGCGTAATCGTCAGTGTTTAAAGCATAATATACGCAAAGGGTCTTTCCGCGGATACCGAATTTGATAAGCGGGGTCTTGCCCGTGTTGACGGAGTCGAAAGCCCAACTCGTTCTGCTTCTGGTCTTAGCGTAGGACAACACTTCGTTTTTCAATTCGGTATAATACTTCTTGGTCACGTCGGAAGCCTGCTTCAATTTGGCCGTAAACGACTTATTATAGCGGATCCGGATGCGATGCCCCTGTTCGTCTACGATAACGACCGTCTCTTCTTCGTCGTCATCCGGCTCGTCGGAAATAACGGCTTTCGCTTCTTCGACTTCGACCGGCGGTTCCGGCTCTACCGGCTTCTTCTCTTTGCCGTGCTCTGCGGAGGGAGCCGTCTTTTTCTTAGTGTCGTCGCGTACGACGGCGGCTACGATCTCTTTTTCAGGCTCGGATTTTTCTTCCGGTTTTTCACCGGACGAAAGAAAAGTCCATCCGGCAATAACCTCCCGCTCGGAATAATACAGCTTTTCGGACTTGACGGCGGAAACGGCCTCTTTCAATCTCTTTTCGCACAGCTCGCAATCATCGAACAATCCGGACGCCAAAATGACCGATTCGTCAGAAGTCGTCATATTGAAGCGGAATTTCCCGTTCTCTTCGTACATCACAAATTTGGGAAGATTGACGAATTCTATCCAATTTTTGGTCTTATTTTCAACGGAAGCAAGCAATCCGTTTTCTCGGCTCAAAGCAACGGCTTTTTTCACCTCGTCCACACTATCGTATTTATAAGTGGAACGGCACAACGCCGTTTTTTTGCCGTTATACAGCAAAAAGACGTATTTATTATCATCCGTCCTGTGAATAACGTATGAGCCGGACGGCTTCTTGACGGGCGCCGTATGCTCTTCGCCATCGTTAGCGAAAACACTCTTATTGAAGACGACGGATAACACCGCCATTAAGATCAATCCGGTGAAAACGCCTGAAAGGATGGTAAAGATACAAGTATGCGCGGCAATAACGGCAACCGTCCCTACGAGCAATGCGCTCGCCCAAACGTAACCGACGATACGAACCGTTTTCGTGATCTTAAACCATGCGCAGAATACCAAATAAAAAACCGTCAGTATATTCAGCAGAATAATAATCCAACTAAGACACTCTTCCGCCGAGCAGGCGATTTTTGACAATCCGGTACCCGCCGATACTAAAAAGTTCATTCTTCGTTCCTCTCCTTCTCTCTTTCTTTCTCTCTTTCTTTTTTATGCTTACCCAAAACGATGAGTGTGAACGCCATCGTTGCGATCGCAAGTAGGATCGGCATTGTAATAAGCATGACCGCTGCGTCGGACAATCGGCCCGTTGCGGTGGCTTTGTCCCCTACGACTGCCCACCATGATAAATGATCGGTCTCGAATCGTAGGATGTCTCCCTCTCGAACGCTGTCGTGCAGCGTCATTTCTCCGTTGTCGTTAACGTAATAAAGCGCCAAACGTGTGCAAGCCTGTTGCTCCTTGGTCAGTTTTATTTCTATCGTCAACTTTCCGTTCGGTTGTACTTCTGTCTCTACTTCTCCCAGGATGCGCAAAAGGCGCAGGTTGTAGACAGCTTTGATTTCCATATCTTCTCCGGCGACTTCCGTTACCGTAAGAGCCTCGATATTGTGGACTCTTTCGGGTATGAGCGATACTTTGAGCACCGTATCGGCCGGCATACCGAAGTCGCTCGAAATCTTGATCTCGGCGTTATCTTCGGCATTCTTTTCCCACTCGTAGATCTTACCGACGGCTACTTGAGAGCCGATCACGTTGATCTTCGTGTATCGGATACCGTTCGTTCCGTTGATATAAGTAGCGTGTTCATTGTCGAGCGTGAACGTAACGTCGTATACGCCGGCCGTCGCCTCGTTTTTAATGTTGAACGTCATCTCCAAAAACAAGCCCGTCTCGTAGGTGTTTTCGGAATGCTCGTAGTAGAACCTGAAGTTGTCGACGGCGTCGACGTTTTCCGTATTCGTCGTATCGAATTGCAGAGCCGAAAAGGTCTCTTTCTTTTCAAACCCGACGAACTCCAATGCCGAACGATCGTAATCGAGAGTCAATACCATTGCGTTAAAGCCCGTATTGACCACCATATTCGCATAGACCGTCACCGTTTTCTGTTCTTCGTTCTCCACGGCGCTCAGCTGTATCTTCGGGATCGACGTCGTGCGGATATCATAGACGAAAAATCCGTAAAGCGACAGATCGTTCGCGGGCATATGCACTTCGTTGAACGGTCTTAAACACTCGGCGTCGGTGAACCATCCGGAAAAAACGTATCTCGGCTTCGAGGGATACTCAAGATCCAGAAAATCGCCGTACGCGACTGTTTTTGCTTTATAAAAGTCGTCCGTCGTCACGCGCCCGTCGAAAGACGTTTCGTTCATACCGTCTACGTAATAGAAGACTTGATAGACTTTCGGCGTCAGAATGTAATCCGCTTGATACATCAGGACGTCCGCGCTGTCCGAAACGATACCTTTCCAACCGTTGAACGCATAGCTGTAACGCTCGTCTTCCGTCCTCGAAGGCAATTCTCCGACGAAAGAAGGACTCTCTTCCGCGTTATAATCTTTTCTGTATAACTCCGTTCCGTCCCAATCGTAGTAGATCGCTTCGTATTCGCCTTTAACCAGCGTAACGGATCCGTTATCGATATCGATGGCGACAGGATGCCCGTAAGAACTGTTTGTGTTCTCGGCTTGGTACGTCAGCGTGATCGGATAAGTTCCGACGGGAGCGTCGGAAAAACTTTCGAAAGTCAACCGTACTAAACGTCCGTTACTTCTGTCGATTGTTCTTCCGTCCCATAATAAGTTAAAAGGTACGATACCGTATCCCATTTCGGTTTGGGAGTTGGTGTTTGTGAAGGTCAGATCTTTTAAACCGTCGCCTTGTTCCACGTTCGTCAATTTCATAACCGACGAGTCGTAACTAAGCGAAAGGTACAAAGAGATCAATCCTTGATTGTCCGTAAGATCAACGTCCACGGTAAAAGTTTGCCCTCTGTGCGCCGTCTTTTCCCCTACCGTAACGACGGGCGTGTATTCCTGCGCGTACGCCGTTTTATCCGAACTCGTCAGAGAAAAGAAGAAGATCGTCATCAGGAGCGTAAAAACAATCAATATTTTGATTTTTTCGATTATTTTACCTTTTTCCACGTTTTCTTACCTTTCAATTTCAATACAAGTACGACAGTTCCGGCAAGAACGGCGGCGCCTCCGACGCTTAAAGAAACAATCAATGCGATATTGGGTTTCTTTTCTTCAGCTTCTACAGTTTCTACCGTTTTTTCAACGGTCGGCATATTATTTTCTATCCGTATCCGAGTACTGTCGATCAGTACGTTTTTCGATTCTATATTGTTCCCTTCTTCGATATACGTCGCGGCGCTATTGCCATACGGCTTTAATGCGATCGTATAATCGCCGTCTCGGGCGTCCTCTTTGATCGTAAAGTATAATTTAACGATGACACCCGTCGAATAGTCGTTCTCCTCTTCGGGGCCCCAAATGATCCTGAACGGCGCACTTGAATACGAGCCTGCCGTGAGATATTCAAGTCCTCTGAGCGCGCTACCCTGTTCGGCTCTGATCAGCGTCATTGCGGTCGTATCGTAATAAAGCTCGATCGCTAAGGCGTTCAGCGCGGTATTTTGTCTGAGATCGGCCGTCACCGTAACTTCTTTGTCGGACGTCGTCGCCGACATAGTGATCACCGCCGCGTCCGATTTCTCGGCCGCATAGGCGACTTCCTGAACGGGTAAAAAAACAAACAACGCAACAAGAGCAATTATTAAACTTTGTATGATTCGTTTGATCATTCTCGCACCTCTTATATAGTATCGTTTATATTATTATTCTACAATATAATGGTTCAAGTGTCTACCCGTTAATTA
>CACXDF010000024.1 GCA_902766325.1 uncultured Eubacteriales bacterium
ATTCTTGCGCGGCGGAGTGGCACTTCGACGATCTGTGGCTGGTCATCATCAACTGCGGCGGCGACCACTGTAACCTGACCGGAGAATACGCCGCCATCCGTCGGGAAATGAACGAAGTCGCCGGCTATTTCGGACAAAAGGTTTTGATCGACGTCGACAAAAAATCCTTCTTCGATAACGTCGTCGCTCTCCGCAATAAGTTCGGCGGACGCGCCGTCCTTCGCGCCATTCACTTCTTCGAAGAAAACGAACGAGTGGAGAAAGCGCGCAAGTATCTTGCCGAGACCGATAAAGAAAACTTCTTGAAAGTCATCAATCAAAGCGGAGACAGCAGCTATAAACTTTTGCAAAACTGCTACCCCGCCGGAGACACAGAACAAAGCGTGCCTTTCGCTCTCGCCATGGTAGAACGCGACCCGGCGGTCCTCGCCCGGCGCATTCACGGCGGCGGCTTCGCCGGCACCATCCTGACGTTCGTCGAAGCCAAAGACAAAGACGCCTACGTCGAACGTATGAAACGCCTTTTCGGCGCCGAAAACGTATTCCCCACCACCATTCGCGGCGCCGGAGCCACCGAAGTAAAATACTAATCAAAAAAACAAAAGAGGATCAAAAAAATGAGAAATCTCACCCTTCTTACCGACCTGTACCAATTAACGATGATGAACGCCTATCTCGAAACGGGAAAAGACGAGACGATGGCGAACTTCGACGTGTTCTTCCGTCCGAAGGAGCACCTCGAATACGCCGTATGCGCCGGACTGGAACAAGTGATAGACTATATCAATAATCTTCATTTTACCGAGGACGATATCGCGTATCTGCGCTCGCTTAACCTTTTCGGAGAAAAGTTTTTCGATAAATTGAAGGATTTCCGTTTTACCGGTTCCATCCACGCCATCAAAGAAGGCGAGATCGTATTTCCGTACGAGCCCCTTCTGACGGTCACGGCTCCGCTTTTTCAGGCGCAACTGGTAGAAACGGCCATTCTCAACATCATTAATCATCAGACGCTGATCGCCACCAAAGCGATGAAAATGTGTAAAGAAGCTAAGGGCGTCGTTATGGAATTCGGTCTGCGCCGCGCGCAGGGACCGGACGCCGGCATTTACGGAGCGCGCGCTGCGATCATCGGCGGCTGCGGATCGACCTCCAACGTCCTCGCCGCTCAAATGTTCGACGTTGCTTGCTCGGGCACCCACGCGCACAGCTGGGTCATGAGCTTCGAGTCCGAATTAGAAGCCTTTCGCGCGTACGCTCGCATTTATCCGACCAACACGCTGCTGCTTGTCGACACCTACGATACGCTCCACAGCGGCGTACCCAACGCCATCAAGGTCTTCGACGAAATGAAAGCGCAAGGCTTAAAACCGATCGGCATTCGACTTGACAGCGGCGACCTCGCCTATCTTACGAAAAAAGCGCGTAAAATGCTCGACGACGCCGGTCACTCCGACTGTAAGATCTGCGTGTCGGGCGACCTGGACGAATATATCCTTTCTTCCCTCCATCAGCAAAACGCAAAGATCGACTCTTACGGCATCGGTACGAAGTTGATCACTTCTTCCGACGTACCCGCCCTCGGCGGCGTCTATAAGATGTCTGCGCTTCAGGTAGACGGCGTTTGGGAAGCCAAAATCAAACTTTCGGATACCGCAGAAAAGATAACGAATCCCGGCATCAAGACGACCTATCGTATCTACGACGAAGAAAAAATGGCGGTTGCCGACCTGATCTGTCTCCGTAACGAAACCTTCGACACGACCAAGCCTCTTACCATTTTCCACCCCGTGGAGACCTGGAAAAAGATGACCCTCACAAAGTACACTATGCGGAATCTTATGGTAGAAGTCTTCCGCGACGGCAAGCAGGTCTATACCTCTCCTTCCGTTAAGGAGATCGCCGCCTATTCCCAACTGGTCCGCAGCGAATTCTGGGAAGAATTCGTCCGTCTCATCAATCCGTCCGAATACAAGGTCGATCTCTCCGATCAACTGTACAACCTCAAAAAATATCTTACTTTCTCGTACGCCAACGTCAAAAAGTAAGGTCTTTTTCATGCGATTTTTTTACGGCGCGCCGATCGAAACCGGCGCGCTTTTTTTCATTTGAAATTTTTTTCATATTCGGTTGTATATTGACACGCCTTTTATTAAGTGATACAATTATTAGTCGTTGGAATTACTATAATTTATCTTATATTTATGTATGTTTTAAGGAGTCTACAGTGAAAACCATCGCCCGAAAAAAGAATTATCTTTCCGTCGCCCTCGTTCTCATTCTGCTTTGCGCCTTTATTGCGGGCATCGGCCTGTCCGCGGCAAAAGCGGAAGCTACGGAAACACAACAGACCATCCGCATCGCGCATATCTCTGATATGCACGTCATGATCGAAGAGTACTGCAACGTCTATTCCGGCAAGTATATCGCCGAAACCAAAGTGACCAAGCTGCTCGAAGAGACGCCCCGGATCGCCGAAGCGGTGTTCGACGACATCTACAAAATGAATGAGAACGCCCCTATGTACATTTTCATCACCGGCGACATCACCAGTAACGGCGAATACGAAAATCACGTCTGGCTCAGCAAACTGTACAAAGATTTTACGCAAAAAATGCGTTCCCGCACCGATTACGATTTCAGCGGATTCCAGATTTTCCTTTCTCCCGGCAACCACGACTTATATAACTGCAAAGCAAAGTCCTTTATGCCGACGACCGAAGAGTTGGACGCCTGCGCGGACGATGCGGAAAGAGTGACCTTACTCAAAAATTATAAGCCGCGCTCCGTCGCTTCCATCACAAGCAAACAATTCATGGATCTGTATTCGGACTTCGGATACTGTTCTTGCCCCGACCGTAAAAACGGTCATCACCTCTCTACTTGCGGCATGGTGGACGGATGCTCTTTGGAATACTTTTTCGAAAGCGAATATTGGTACGATAACGCCACGAGCAGAGACGGCGCCGGTCTGGAAGTAAAAAATCCTTCCGATAAAACGCTCGATGCTTTTAAAAACAGCGATAAAGACTATAACGTACTGAATCCGGACGCGCGCTTCGGCGCTTGCTCCTATATTGCGCGTATGGGCGACTTCGACGTCGTGACTTTCGACGCCAACACGCGCGGATACAAGTATGAAAAATGGCAGTCCGAAGGCGATGCCGCCGTTCGTTCCTGCGGCGGTTGGCACGAATCCACGGGCGGCATGATCAGCGAAGATCAACTTCGTTGGGCCATCACTTCGGTCAAAAACGACGTTGACGATGGGAAAGCGATCTTTGCTCTCGGACACACCAACTTCCTGCCCCACTTCGACTCCGAAGACGAGGTCATCAGTCTCTTTACCTACGACAACTGGGAACAGGCGTCCTATACCCTCGCCGATAACGGCATCCGCTACGTCTTCAGCGGTCATCAACACGCTTCCGACATTACTTCTTACGTTACCCAAAACGGCAACGTCCTTTACGATATGGAAGCATGTTCGCTCTCTTCTTACGGCTGTGCCTGGAGGACCATGGATCTGAAAAGAACGATCTCGTCCGACGGCAAGATCACCGAAGATTTCGAGTCTCTTACGCATAATCTAAACTATTCGCCTTTCGAATACGGCGTCTATAAATTAACGAGCGACGTAACGATCCCCGCGGAACAAGACCCCTATAATATCATTCCGCTCGCGCACCCGAACGGATACATGACTTTGGAAAAGAAAGTCACCGCCGATAAAAAAACCGGGGAGGAGATCGGCATTGCCGATTATCTTGCGGCGCAAATGTATAATATGGCGTCCTCACTCAAATACGGTATGCCGGGCGAATACGTAGGCGAAAAGATCTACGGCCTTTTGGATGGACTTACCGAAAAACTTTCTTCCTTGCCTTATACACAGGGCATCGTCTCCGCCTTGGTGGACGGACTTCCTTCCGTCGATCTGTGCAAGTTCTCGTTCGACGGCAACGCCTATTCCGTCGGGCAAACTCCGACGGCAGGATATGATCTGGCCGACTTTACAAAAGATCTCGCGGAATACCTGATGCAATACGACTTTTCCGGA
>CACXDF010000025.1 GCA_902766325.1 uncultured Eubacteriales bacterium
TCCTACTACTTCTCCCGCACGGACCTGGGCGTACCGCAGGGACTCGATTACTACGACGGATACGTCTACTATTTGTCCGACGCCGGAAGAACAGTCGACAAAAATCCGCACTACATCTATAAGATCGGTCTGAAAAACGGCGCCGTCAACTTGGAATGCGCCTACTCCTTCGACTTTACGGAAGAAACGGAAGGTCTTTTTATCGACACGGACGGTACGGTCTACATCGGCGCGGCGGACGAATGCATTTATCGCTTCGACAAAAAAATATCGGAATGGTAAGCCTGCCGTAAAAAGAGTTTATCGCGACGAAAACGGCTTTTTCGCAAAAACGCGAACGCGTGAAGAAAAGCCGTTTTCTTTTTTACAAAAAATAAGAAATTATTATCGTCGGAAGGGGCAATTCGGTTTGACTATTCGCACGGACTATTTTATAATGAAATTATCCTTAAGAATAATAGGAGGACTTAATGAATTCCGCAGAACTGAAAGCATTTGCCAAGGACATTCGCGTCAATATCGTTAATTGTATCGGAAGTATCGGTTCCGGTCACGTGGGCGGCAGCTTATCCATCGCCGACGTTTTAGCTGTTTTGTACGGCAAGCACATGAACGTCGACCCGAAGAATCCGAAAATGGAAGGAAGAGACCGCCTCGTATGCAGTAAGGGCCACGCGGGTCCGGCCGTCTATTCCGTTTTGGCGGAAAAAGGCTTTTTCGATAAGGACGTTCTCCTTACGCTGAATAAAGGCGGCACCACCCTCCCCAGCCATTGTGACATGAACAAGACGCCCGGCGTCGATATGACGGCGGGATCTCTCGGTCAGGGCCTTAGTTGCGCGGTCGGTTTCGCACTCGGTTCCCGTCTGAAAAAAGACGGCGCTACCATTTACGCCATCATCGGCGACGGCGAAACGGACGAAGGACAGATTTGGGAAGCGGCTCTGTACGCCGGACACCAAAAACTCGATAACCTGATCGCTTTTACCGATTACAACAAGTGCCAACTCGACGGTTATACCGATAAAATCAACGGTCTCGATCCCCTCGATAAGAAGTGGGAGGCCTTTAATTGGGACGTCATCGTAGTCAAAGACGGAAACGACGTAGACGAGATCGACGCTGCTATCGAAAAAGCCAAAAAGACAACCGGCAAACCGCACATGATCATTCTGAATACCGTCAAAGGCAAAGGCGTCAGCTTCATCGAAGACGCCGTCCCGGGCAATCACTCCATGCCCATGCCGCAAGATAAATGCGCCATCGCGATTTCCGAGATAAGAGGTGAATGATGATTACGAAAGATACGCTCATGAAAGAAGTATTTGTGGAAGGTCTCCGCAAATATATGCAAGAAGACGAAAAAGTAGTCGTACTCGACGCGGACCTCGCTAAGTGCCTCGGCACGAACAAATTGTGGGCCGACTTCCCGGACAGGACGTTCGACGTCGGCATTTCCGAAGCCAACATGGTCAGCATTGCCGCCGGACTTTCCGCATACGGATTCAAACCGGTCGTCACCACTTTCGCGCCGTTCGCCACCCGTAGATGCGCCGACCAGATCATGATCAGCCTTGCCTACGCCAAGCAGAACGCCGTCATCGTCGGTACCGATCCGGGCATCTGCGCCGAACTCAACGGCGGAACGCATATGCCGCTCGAAGACATCGGTATGCTCCGTTCCATCCCCGGCGTCGTCATTTACGAACCGACAGACGCGGTAGAACTGGCCGCCCTCATTCCGCAAGTTTTCGCGCAGAAAGGCGTGGTGTACGTGCGTTTGCACCGTAAGAATCCGCCGCTTATTTACTCCGAAGAAGAAAACAGAAAATTCGACCTCTTCAAAGCCGACGTACTCAAAGAAGGAAAGGACGTCACCATCGTAGCCGAAGGCATAATGGTCGAGACCGCGCTTTCCGCCGCCGACGCTTTGAAAGAAGAAGGGATATCTTGCGAAGTAATCGCGAACCATACCGTTAAACCTTTGGACGAAAAGACAATCGTCGACTCCGCCAAGAAGACGGGCGCCGTCGTCACTTGCGAAAACCACAACGCGATGGGCGCGCTCCGTAGCGCCGTTTGCGAAACGCTGTGCGAAAACTATCCCGTACCCGTTCGATCCGTCGCCGTGAAAGAACAATTCGGCGAAGTGGGCAAAGTCGCTTATCTCCGCAAAGCTATGCATATGGAAGTCACCGACGTCATCGACGCCGTAAAAGAAGCTATAAAAGCAAAAAAATAAACAAAGGAAGAAAAAAATGAGCAAAGTATTTGAGATCATCGCAAAAGAAGAAAAACGTCAACGCGAAAACATCGAACTGATCGCCAGCGAAAACTTTTGTAGCGAAAACGTACAAAAGGCCGTGGGCAGCTGTCTGACCAACAAGTACAGCGAAGGTTATCCCGGCAAGCGCTATTACGGCGGTTGCGTCCACGTGGACGAACTGGAAGACTATTGCAAAGAGACGTGGCAAAAAGTCTTTAAGACCGATTATCACGTCAACGTACAACCTCACAGCGGGTCGGGCGCTAACTTCGGCGCTTATCTTGCCGTCCTCAAACCGGGCGACACCGTCCTCAGCCTCGAACTCAACAACGGCGGGCACCTCACCCACGGTTCTCCCGTCAACCTGAGCGGAAAGATCTTCAACTTCGTTTTTTACGGCGTAGACGAAAAAGGTTATATCGACTATAACGATCTCCGCGAAAAAGCTCTCAAATACAAACCTCAACTCATCCTCGCCGGCGCCAGCGCCTATCCGAGGATCATCGACTTCAAAAAGTTCCGCGAAGTAGCCGACGAAGTGGGCGCTTACTTCATGGTGGATATGGCGCACATCGCCGGTCTTATCGCTGCGGGCGTGCATCCTTCCCCGTTCGGTCTCGCCGACCTCATTACCACCACCACCCATAAGACCCTGCGCGGGACCCGCGGCGGCTTGATCTTCTGCAAGCAAGAACTTGCCAAAAAAGTCGACAGCGCTATCTTCCCCGGCACCCAGGGCGGTCCGCTCCAACACGTTATCGCCGGTAAAGCCGTCACCGCCGAAGAAGCTCTTCAGCCCGAATATAAGACCTACATCGAAAACGTCGTCAAGAACTGCAAAGCTATGTGCGACGAATTCATCAAGATGGGTTACAGAGTCGTAACCGGCGGCACCGACAACCACCTCTTTTTGCTCGACCTGACCGATAAAGGCGTCTCCGGCAAGCAAGTACAGGAAGCCTGCGACGAAGTTGGTATCACCCTTAATAAGAACTGCGTTCCCAACGAGACCCGCTCTCCCATGCAGACCAGCGGCGTTCGTATCGGAACCGCTGCCATGACAACCAAAGGTTTCACCGCCGCCCAGTTCATCGATACCGCCCACAAGATCGACGAAGTCATCAAAAAACTCCAGGCCAATCTGTAAACTTTATTGAATTTAATGAAAAAGAGGAACCGCGCGGTTCCTCTTTTTTTTGCATTTTTTGATATATTCTATTATTCTGCCGTTCCGTTTTCGATCTTGAATTGCGACATCAAAAAATATTGTACGGCCATATACGCGTTGCACGCGCCGAATAAAAACAACTGCGTCACGGTGGAACAGAAACAGTACCCGGTCGGATCGTTGACGTAAATCAGACTGAACAATACGCCGACTATGATGAAAAGGCACATCCCGGCGGAGAGCATGAATTGCCGCTTGTTGCGCTTAATGAGAGTCAGCGCGAGAATACAGCTTTCGGCTACGTAATAAAAAAGCCCGGCGCCGGCGATAACGACGTGCGCGGTACGCATTTGGATCAATTTTATATCGGTTTCGGAATAGTAAGCGGGGATACTGAGACCGATGGTCATGATGGCCGCTGCGATCGACGCGGAAACGATAAAAAACTTTTTCCATCCCGAAGTATACCCGCCTTTCTTGACGGTAAGAACAAGCGAATAGATATAGTTACCCATGTTCAAAAAACCCCACAGGACGACGAGAGCAAACTGCTTATCCACCCAGGCGATACGAGACATCGAAGTGGATACGGGACGATCCGAAGCGGCGAGCGTAATAAGGACCGAAACGACGGGTACTACCACAAAGGTAAGGACGATCATGATCAGTTCTTGCAAATTTTGCTTTTTAACGTTTAGGTCGGCGTTTTTATCAAATATGTTTTTCATCTTTACTCCTACGCAAGAGTATAATACGGAAAAAGTCTTTCGTCAATCTTTATAAACATCCTCTTGCGCGAATCGGGCGCA